>JBIKWS010000413.1:0-4363 GCA_044356195.1 Cyanophyceae cyanobacterium | reverse complement strand
GGATCCTTGCGGAGAGTGCGATCTCGGCGGGTGTGCGCCGTATCGAGGCGGTCGCGGGCATGCCGGCGTATGGCGTGGCGAAGTCCGATCTGGACCTCCTGCGTGGTGTGGCAGGTCGCCTGAACGCCCCGGTCGCGGATCTGGAAAAGAAGATCGAGTCGATGCTGGCCTACCAGAAGGAGCTCGAACGGTTGCTCAAGACGGCGGTGGCGCGGAACGCCTCGAATGCGGCCTCGGAATTGTTGTCGCGGGCCGTGACCCACAACGGGATTCCGGTCATCACGCACAATCTGGGTGATTGCGACGGGGAGTTCCTGCAGGCCGTGGTGGACGCCCTGAAGAGCCGGTTCTCTGGTGTCGTTGTCCTCGGTGGTGGTGCGGCTGGCGCTGTGGCGCTGGTGGCGTCGGTTTCCGCGGAGTTCACCGCGAAGGTGCAGGCGGGCAAGGTCATCCAGGCCATTGCACCGATCATCGGCGGCAAGGGCGGCGGCAAGCCCGACAACGCCCGCGGTGGTGGCAAGGACCCGACCCAGCTGGACACGGCCCTCGCGAAGGTGCGGACGCTGTTTTGATTCGGGGACGCAAAAGAGCCGGGATGCGGTGACACCGCAATCCCGGCTGTCGACGCATTTGAGTGGAAGCTTACTGCCGTAGTAGTCGGTAAAACCTGATCGCCGTCGACGCAGGTAAGCGCAGGACAGCGGTGTCCCCCTCGATGGTCGGTGTTGGACCCGATGTCCATGCGGTAATGGGCAGGGAGGTCGTCTGCACCACAAACCCGTCTGTCAGCGCGGAGGCCGGGAACGCGAAGCGTACAGTTCCGTTAGTTTCCAAACTGGCGGTCATGTGATAATCAGGAATCACTCGTGGTGACAGCACGTCGCTATAGGAGGTGCCGATCCTGAGGAGATCCACTTCGAGGGAGCCGAAGCCGGGGTCCTGGCGCAGGGCGAAGGAGACCATGTCCGAGGGGAACGGGTTGTCCGTTCCCGTGACGCTGGGAGAGCCTTCGTTGGCAGGATTGACCCAGAGCGTGGAGATGCCCGTCGACACGTTGTAGCGGATCAGGACGGTGATCGGTTGGCCGGGGCTGACGGTGGCCGGGTGCCAGACCGACGCGGTCGCGGAGTTGTTGGCGAGACCGAACTGGAACTGTCCATCCGGAGCCGAGCGGCGACCGGCAAACAGACGTCCGCGGAAGGATCCGCCGGCGCTGCCCAGGAAGTGGGCGAAGTAGGACCCGTTCGCGGACGACGGAACGGCGGTGAAGTTCAGGTCGAGGCGCGCGTACAAGATGACGCCGTCGGTGGTGCGGACCGTGGGCGAGTTGTAGGTGATGTTGATGTCCTCGCGATTGGTGGTGATGAGCTGGGCCTTTCCGCTGCGTACGATCACAGGGCCGTCGTTGGTGCCGCTGTGCGGGATCCAGAGACCGGTGAGGTTCAGGAGTTGTTCGTCCGGGTAGTCGAAGGGTTCGTCGAGGATGACCCCGAGCGACTTGGCGACCGTGACGTTGAATCCGTTGGTGATGCTGTTGAAGCCGTCGGTCACCACGACCTCGATGCGGGAGAAGCCGGTGCTGGCTTCCGCCGGCGTGATCCGAAGCGTGCGGGAAGTTCCGGATCCAATGACCGACAGGGCGGTCACGACTTCGCTGTTCGCCGCGGTCGCGGTGACGGTCAGTGCGTCGGATTCCGTGTCGGACACGCTGAAGACGAGATTCGTGGGAGTGCCCGGCACGGTGACGACATCGACGAGGCCGGCAAGGCTGGGTTCCCCGACGATGAGATCAAAGCCGCGGTTGGCCGTGTTGCCGTCGCCATCACGGACCGTGAGCGTGATCCGCGCGACGCCCTGCTGACCCGCGGCGGGGCGGACGGTGACGGTGCGATCGGCACCCGAGCCGCCGAAGGTGATGTTGGCGGAGGGAACGAGGGTTTCGTTGCCTGAAGCGCCGGTGACGGTGAGATCGGCCGCCGGGGTTTCGCCGTCGGCCACTGTGAAGGACAGGGCGGGCGTGGCGCTGCCTGCGGGGGTCTTCTGGGTGCCGATGGTGGAAAGGATCGGGGGGTTCAGGGCGGGGTTGCCACCTTCGGTGACATCCTCGAAGCGGGTTCCGACAAGAAGGTTGTCGATGCGGATGTCGCCGATGCCATTGGCCTGACGGAAAGCGACCTGGCTGATACCCACGCCGAAACCAGCAGTATCGATGGACACGGCGCGATCGGAGGTGGCCGTCTCGGTGGCCGGATTGATCCAGAGGGTCGCGTTGGTGGAGGCGAAATCGAGCTTGAGTACGACCTTGTAGGACGTGTTGAGGTCGAGGTCCTTCTCGATGGGGACGATGTTCGCGGCGGCGGTCGCAACGAACGAGATGCCGAGGCGATACTTGCCTTCGGCGGCGCCGGTCGTGCGGGCGAAGACGCGTCCGAGGAATGTGGAGTTGGCGCCGGTGCCGGTGTCCTTGAAATGGAAGAAGTAACCGCCGGCGGAAGAAGGCAGGGCGGTCAGGACGAGGTCACACGAGGCAAACAAGGTGCCGGTGTTGATGCCTGTGGCAGAGAAGGTGCGGTTGACGTCCTCGGCTTCGGCCCCGGTGATGAAGGCAGCTCCAGACTCGACGCTGGACTGCTCGGCAACGCCGCTATGGTTGACCCACAATCCGGGGGCAACCGTCGTGATGGCGCCGTCCGGGTAATCGAAGGGTTCGTTGAGTAACCGCTCCGCGCGTGCCACGAAGGGAGCGAGGGCGGTGAGGAGGACTGCGAGAGTCCTGTGTGGAGTCATCATTGGCTTGTTCATGGATACGCCGCCCGTAGGGGCGAAGGTTTCAGTTGGGTGTTTCGACGGACGGGTACCAATACACCACACGGTCCCGGGACCATTCAGCAGTGGCGTTGTTGGACTCGTCGGCGGAACGGGTAAATTCGTTGGTCCGATAAGCGCGGGCGGAGCCGTCCACCAGCGCAAAATTGCCACGTCCCATGTGGCGTCCGACCGCGTACTGGCCGGTGACGTTGGACTGGGTGCGATTGGCGGTGGCGGAGTTGCCGTCGACTTCGGCGAGGAAGATGGTGTCGGAGGGGCGGGGAACGTTTGAAAGGCGGGTGTTGGGTCCGCCGTTGCGGCCGGAGCGGTTGATGCAGAGCCTTCCATTCATGCCGAACATGAAAAAGACGCGTCCGTTGATGTTCGGCGGAATGGTCGGTTTGGTGGCCACCGGGCAGGAGAAGAGCGTGCGATTGCCAGGCAGCGGGATGTTGGTGCGGGTGTAGAGATCGACGAGGCTCTGGAGCCGGATGGAAGGCGGGACGGTGTTGTACCAGGCCTCCCTGTTTTCGTCCTCCATGATGCGGAGGGTCACATTGCCCTCCTCGGGGACGGCATCCTGATATTCCTGGGCATACATGGTCATGGCCAACGACCACTGCTTCAGATTGTTGAGGCAGGTGATGGATTGGGCCTTGGCCTTCGCCTTGGAGAGCGCCGGCAACAGCATCCCGGCAAGGATGGCGATGATCGCGATGACAACGAGCAGTTCGATCAGGGTGAAGGCACCGTGCCGGCGTAAGCTTTGGATTCTGAGGACGTCCATGGAGGAGGGTCACCGGGGCGGGTGGGGATGCCCCCGGAACAGGCCAGCAAACTACCGTGTCAGGCTGGGTGCGCAAGCCCCGGTCAGGGGCAACCTGGGACGCGGACCGATTCGGTCAGGCCTCCCCTGGATCTGGGCGGCGATGTCCTCATCGCCCTGAGAAGGCCGCTCGAACGGCGACGAAGACGTCGCCACCCCGTTTGAGGTGCGTTGGCTCGGTGGCATCGGATTTGTTCAGAGATTCATTTGCGAACGGGTCGGGATGAAGGCTTGATCCCGGCGGCATGAGACCGGTACGGCATTTTGCATCGGACAATTACGCGGGGATCACCCCGGAGGCATGGGCGGCACTGGCGGAGGCGAACTCGGGCCATGAGCCGGCATACGGCAACGATCGATGGACGCAGAAGGCGGCGGACATGATCCGGGAGGTGTTCGAGACGCCCTGTGACGTCTTCTTCGTGTTCAACGGGACCGCGGCGAACTCCCTCGCGCTGGCGCATTCGACCCAGAGCTATCACTCGGTGCTGTGCCATGAGGTGGCGCACGTCGAGAAGGATGAGTGCGGCGCGCCCGAGTTCTTCGGCAATGGGTCCAAGCTGCTGCTGCTGCCTGGTGACAACGGCAAGCTCAACCCGGCAGGGATTGAGGAGGCCGTGCTGCGGCGCTCGGATATCCACTATCCGAAGCCTCGTGCGGTGACGGTGACCCAATCGACGGAGGTTGGAACGTTGTACACGCCGGGAGAACTGCGGGCCATCGGTGCGA
>JBIKWS010000412.1:0-4367 GCA_044356195.1 Cyanophyceae cyanobacterium | reverse complement strand
GCTCGAGAAGCCCATCGACGAAGGCACCTGGAGCGCCGGCTACAAGACCGAACTGATGTTCGGCCCTGACGCCACGGTGATGCCCGGCCGCCTCGGTGGTGGATCCGAGCTCGCCATCAAGCAGGCCTACATCGCCCTCCGCGCTCCGGTCGGCAATGGCATCGACTTCAAGATCGGTCAGTTCGACCCGATCGTCGGCTACGAAGTCACCGACTCCTACGCCAACCCGAACTTCAGCCGCTCGCTGGCCTTCAACAACCTCGAGCCGTTCGGTCATCAGGGCATCCTCGCCACCTACCAGTTCAATGACGTCCTCGGCGTCTCGGCAGGTGTCGCGAACAGCTCCAACAACTCCGGTCGTGGCGGCGCCAACGGTGGCGGCTCGACCCTCGGCAGCATCAATGCCAAGAGCGCGACCGAGTCCTACAAGTCCTACATGGCCGGTATCGTGCTGAAGGCGCCCGAGAGCACTGGTTGGCTCGCTGGCTCCTCCCTGTACGCGGGCATCGTCAAGGGCCTCGAGGTCGGTGACAACAACGACCCCGTCACCTACTACGTCGGTGGCTCGCTCGCGACCCCCTGGAAGGAACTGACCGTCGGCGCCGCGTACGACTACCTGGCGAACGGTGTGCATGACAGCAGCTACGCCAACGCCACCTCCCTGTACCTGAACTTCCAGGCCACGGAGAAGCTGAAGCTGAATGGCCGCTTTGAGTACGCCACCAGCTCCGGCAACACCTTCGTTGCTGGCAACGAAGACGAGAGCATCATCGGCGTGACCGGCACGGCTGACTACGCCCTCTTCGCCAACGTCGTGACCCGCGTCGAAGTCCGCTGGGACACGATCACCGGTGGCTCGACGCTCCGCGCGTTCGGCAACGGCGACGAGAAGAACGACGTCAGCATCGCGCTGAACGTCATCTACAAGTTCTAATCGAACTTGCTCAAAGACCCCTGTCGCTCAGGCGACAGGGGTTTTTTGTTTTCCGTCCCAGCAACGCCTCCGGCGTACCGACTCGTCGCACCGCCTACCAAGAGGAGTTCTTTCACGTCCTGAATGAATGTTGTCCCGCAGGCTCTACCACCGGAAGTCTGTGGTCGTACCTCCGGGGTACAAACCCAGGCCCCCGGCCCCCATCTTCCGCAGACACAAAAAAGGGGATGAGCCCAATGAGCCCATCCCCTGAGATTCAAAACCCGTCTCGCTGCTCCCAAAGAGCCTGACCACTCCTCAATACCCAAAGTCCCGACGCCCCGTACGGGCATCGACGAATCCGGTCCGCTCCAGATACCACGCAAAGTCATTCCGGCCGTAGGCATCGGCCGTGAAGGCAACCAAGGGACTGGGGTATCCAAAGGTGACCCTTTGATAGCGGGACGCCCGGCTCAGCCACTTCTTGATCTCGGAATGACCGTCGGCAAAAGAAAATCCGCAGGCCCCGTTGTGGTAGGAGGCCGGAATGTCCTGCCAGTTCGCAGCCGACGAGTTGTTGATGAAGTACCCGTCATTGATGGAGTCCGGGTGCTCATCCAGCGTGAGCCAGGTCTTCGCAGGAGCCGGACAATCATTCAGCTTCAGAAACTGCAGACGATCATTGAACCCCCAGTTCCGCCCTCCGGCGGTCGCGTCGCTGCCGGTAGAGAACCGCCCGAAAAAGGAGTTCATCGCCATGCTCCGGTTGCGCTGCCTCCATCCGCGGCTGCGCTGGGATGAATGCAAAAAGATATCTGAGGGACACTTGTAGACCCCGATCGCTGCCCCGGTGTACTTGCCCAAAACACCACTGGCGACCCACGCCGCATTGGTGTTCGAACGGTCCAGCACAGAGCTTGACGCCCCCCAGGTCATGACGTTGTTGACCCAGTTGTCCAGACGGCCGTTGTTGATCGCCGTCTCGGTCTCGGACACGCCGTAGTTGTTGGCCACCCGGTCATTGAAGTCGTTGAGGTAGACGTTCCACGCCAACGACAGCTGCTTGCCATTCGACAGACAGGCAATGCCTTGAGCCTTGGTCTTCGCCTTTCCCAAAGCCGGCAGGAGCATTCCCGCCAGAATGGCGATGATCGCAATCACCACCAGCAACTCGATCAGGGTAAACGCCGCCTTTCGGGAAGGGCGGCCCTTGGGTAAGCATCGGTCAAACACCATGCCTAATGGGTGCTTCCACCCTCAGGAATAGGCAAGACCAGACTCACTGCAATGGGGCGAAAAACCCGGAAAGGTTAGGCTTTCCCGACTGAAACCGACCCGCCCGCCGCTGCGCGTCCCAGCCGATCCGCTATCCCGTCCCAGGCGGCTCCCTCCGGGACCGCCTCCACCAGGATGCACCGGGCTCCCGCCTCATCACATCGATGCAATTCCCCGTACATCGCCCGCGCATAGGCCTCCGGTTCGGAGGGAATCATGATCGCATTGGGGTAGCGTCCGGACATCGGGAGTGAACGATGCGCGAGAATCCACAGCCCCTCGGGGCTGATTGATTCGGAAGCCACCAACCGGTCCAATTCGGCGTCATCCCGCCAACTCCGGACGATCAGTCGAGCCCGCGGGCAATAATGCCGCTCGAGCATCCCTGGGCTGCGAAGCACGGCACCGGCAACGGAACTCCGCTCCAGCAAGGGGACCCTGGCGACCGACTCGATTTCATCCGCACCGATGATCCCCGGACGCAACACCCGGGGAGCCGCGCCGGTGACGTCCACCACCGTGCTTTCGATCCCGACGTTGCAATCGCCTCCATCGACGATCAGCCGAATCCGCCCACGCAGTCCCGAGGCCACATGAGCCGCAGACGTCGGGGAGAGTTGGTTGGAAAGGTTGGCGCTCGGCGCCGCCAATGGGAATCCACAGGCCCGGATGACCGCCTGCATCAATGGGTGGAACGGCCATCGGACACCCACGGTATCCCCACCCGCTGTGACGATGTCCGGTATCCGATCGCTTCGCGGCACCACCAACGTCAGAGGTCCCGGCCAGAAGCGCGCAGCAAGCCGCGTGGCGATCTCCGGCCATTCCCGCGCACATTGGATGGCTCCGTTTCCATCGGCGACGTGGACGATCAGGGGATTCGACGCCGGTCTGCCCTTGATCTCGAAGATCTTCGCTACGGCATGGGCGTCGTAGGCATTGGCGGCGAGGCCGTAAACCGTCTCTGTCGGCAACGCCACGACCTCTCCAGCCTTCAGTGCGGCACAGGCACGGAACACCGCCGCCTCGAACAGTGCAGGGGTGTGGATGGGGAGGATCTCAACCGGCATCGCAAAATCACGGCGCAACAGCGACCTTGATCGGCAGCTCCGGCTTCAGGACCTCCACCGCTGGGGTCGAGACCTGAACCAGGGTGTCCGGCAGGATACCCAACCACAGCATACCAGCCACACACACGAGAAGAGCACCCTTCACCGGCCAACTCGTCGTCAGGGGAGCCACCGTACCCGCCTTGCCGCCCCAGTACATCGCGCGAATGATCCCGAAGTAGTAGTAAATCGAGATGACCACACCAACGACCGCCGCCGCCAGCAACCCAAGGTAAATCGGGTGGGTCGTAGCCATCGGGATGACCGACTTCAACAGGAGGAATTTTCCAACAAAGCCTGCCAGCGGCGGCACGCCTGCCAGCGATGCCATCGAAAGCGTCAGCACGGCAGCAAGCATCGGCGAGCGCTGTCCTAGGCCATTGAACGTGGAGATGTCATCCGACTCCGTCTGAGCCAGGACAACGCTGAGGACCGTGAACGCCGCCAGCACCGTGAAGAGGTAGCCGGCGATGTAGTAGATCATCGCCGCCGCTCCGGCCTTGGAGAGGGCCGCAATGCCCAGGAGAAGGAAGCCGGCGTTGGCAATGCTCGAGTAACCCATCAACCGCTTGACCGAACGCTGCGGAATGGCGCACAGGCTGCCGTACAGGATGGTCAGCGCAGCGATCACCACGAACAGGACGTGCCACTGGGCGGTGATCGTCGGCACCGCCGCATACAGCACCCGCAACAAGAGGACGATTCCTGCCGCCTTGGAACCCACCGCAAGGAAAGCCGTCGTCGGTGCCGGGGAGCCTTGGTAGACGTCCGGTGCCCACACTTGGAAAGGAACCGCAGCAATCTTGAAGCTGAGTCCAGCGAGGACAAACACCAGACCCACGAGGAAGATCGGATTCGAAGCCAACGTCTTCTGGGCGGCAGCGATCTCGTTGAAATTGGTGGTTCCTGCGGATCCGAACACCAGCGCGATCCCGAACACCATAAAGGCCGATGCGGTGGCCCCGAGGATCAGGTACTTCACGCCGGCTTCAATCGAGGAAGCGCGATCCCGTTGGAAACTCACGAGCACCACAAAAGTGATCGTGATCAATTCCAAGGCAGCGAACATC
>JBIKWS010000018.1:0-15019 GCA_044356195.1 Cyanophyceae cyanobacterium | reverse complement strand
ATCCCGGACATTTGCTCCGTTCTCCGCCTTTCGGCTCGCGTGTCGCCCACAGCCCGGTAACCAGTCCGCATGACTGACACGGAATCCGAGATCCTCAAGACCCTGCGACAGTTGGAAACGGAAGCAGCCCGTCGCGGGAATGTCCTCCCTCTCCTCCAGTCCCTGGATTCCCTGACCCGGTTGCTGCCCAAGGATGCCGATCCCGACCTCCTCCATTACCTGCACAAACGGTCCTACGAGAAGGCGCGGATCCACCTCGAAGGCGCACAGCCCGATCCCGGCACCTGTCCGCACTGACCACGCCGCATGAATCCCTCGGACACCATCGCTGCCGTTGCCACCCCACCTGGAAACGGGGGGCTTGCCGTCCTCCGCATTTCCGGCCCTGCCGCGTTTGCGGTCGCCGACGCCTGCTTCCATCCCGGTGGCGCCAACAGCCCAAAGCCTTCGAGCGCCCCCTCCCACACTGTCCACTACGGACACGTCCTAAATGGGGATACCTTCGTGGACGAAGTCCTGCTCTCGGTGTTTCGCCGCCCACGGAGTTTCACGGGGGAGGACACGGTGGAGATCGGATGCCATGGCGGAAGCCTCGTCACACGCCAGGTGCTCCATGCCGTCCTCTCGGCGGGTGCACGCCATGCCGAACCCGGCGAGTTCACCCGCCGCGCATTCCTCAACGGGCGACTGGACCTGACACAGGCGGAGGCGGTCGCCGACCTCATCCACGCCCGCACTGAACTCGCCGCAACGGCAGCAAATGCCCAACTTGCGGGCCATCTTGCCCGGCAGATCGACCGTCTCCGCGACGACCTCATGGGCGTCCTCACCCATGTCGAAGCCCATCTCGACTTTCCCGACGAAGACATCCGCCCGGAGACCAACCGGCAACTCCTCGACCGCCTCGATCATGCGGAAGCCTTTTGCGGGCGTTTGCTGCGGACCGCCCGCGAAGGACGCCTCCTGCGTTCGGGTGCACGCGCTGCCCTCGTTGGCCTTCCAAATGCCGGCAAATCCAGCCTCTTGAACCTGCTCCTCGGTCACGACCGGGCCATTGTTTCCCCTGTCGCCGGCACCACCCGGGATACGATCGAGGAAGCCGCCGACATCGGCGGCTATCCCGTGGTTTTTGTCGACACCGCCGGACTCCGGCATGCCCACGATGCGATCGAGGCCGAAGGCATCCGGCGCAGTGGGGAAGCGGCCCGCCTCGCCGACCTCCTCCTCGAGGTCGTCGATCTCTCCGCACCGCCGCCCACGACACTCCCTTTCGATCTGGAGGGCATTCCGCCAAACAGACGCCTGAGGGTCGGCAACAAGTGTGACCTTCCCCGCGACCCCGGCTGGGACAATGCCGCAGAAACGCCCGTGCTGCGGATCAGTTGTCAGACGGGCGAAGGCATTCCCGAACTCCGGGAAGCCCTGCGCCAGCAACTTCTCTCCGGGGACGAAAGTGTGGAGTCGGCCGGCATCGCCATCAACGCCCGCCATCAGGATGCCCTGCGCCGCACCACGGATGCCGTCGCCCGTGCCCGCACGGCGCTCGCCAGCCAGATCGCCCTCGATCTCGTGGCGCTCGATCTCCGTATCGCCGTCGGTGCCATCGGGGAGATTGTCGGGAAGACGACCACGGAAGACCTCCTCGACCGGATCTTCAGCACCTTCTGCCTGGGGAAGTAGGGGGGAAAGGACCGGAAAACAAAAAGGGGCGCCCGCACCCGCGTGCGGAACGCCCCTGTTTCAGCTCGGGATATCCCCGGATCAGCCGTTGTTCCCGATGGCTTCCACCGGGCATCCGTCCATGGCCTCCTTGCAGGCGGCCTCTTCCTCGGGGGTCTCGGGTTGCTTGTAGACGTAGGAGTACCCGCCGTCGTCGTAACGGGTGAAATTCTTCGGGGCCGTTTCACGGCACAGGTCACAATCAATGCACTGATTGTCGACGAAATACTTGCCGGTGATGTTCTGAGAGTAGCGATTTGCCAAGTCTGCCATAGGCTGGAGTCAGTTTGTGACCGCGGATTTATGCTTTCGGCCACCCGGAGTCGCAAGTGGCATTTTCCGCAACACACCAATCCACGCATGCACGCAGCGCAATTGACGGGTTGAAATGATGCCGCCGCACCCCCAATTTGAGCGCAGCCATGAAGTTCATTTTGTCGACGCACAATGTCACACTGACCGATGCCATTGAGCAGCACGTGCTCGAGAAGTTGGAGAAGCTCGAACACATCGACCGCTGGCTCCTCGATGCCCGGGTCACCCTCGAGAAGGACCACACCGCCCACTCCCCCGAGAAGCAGTTCAAGTGCGGTATCCGCGTCGGCGTCCGCGGCAACGATCTCTACGCCGAAGACCGCAGCGCCGATCTCTACGCGGCGGTTGATGCCACCATCAAGAAGCTGGAAGGCCAGATCCGCCGCAAGCACAGCAAGTCCAAGGCCGCCACCCACAAGGTTGCGACCCGGACCAAGGAAGCGCGCCGCAGCGCCTGATCCCCATCCACCCACCCAACGTCCAACCAGGCGGGCCCAACGGCCCGCCTTCTTTCTATTCAAGGTCCTCAATCCACCCTGATCCGCGCACGCCACGTACTCCCCGTGGCGTCCCCGCCCATCCCCAACGGCGCGGTGCGTATCACCGACGGCCGCCTGCGGTGGGTCGGCCCCTGGAACGAGGCCAACCCCTCCCCGGATGATCTCTGCGTGGATCTGGGCGACGCTGTCCTTCTCCCTGGCCTCGTCAACGCCCATTGCCACCTCGACTACACCCAACTCCGGGGTCTACTCGCCCCTCCCCGTTCCTTCCCCGATTGGATCAAGTCCATCCTCGCCGCCAAGGCCGCCTGGTCGGACGATGACTTCGCCCGTTCATGGAAGGACGGAGCCGCCCAACTCCTGCGTCACGGCACCACCACCGTCGCCAATATCGAGACGCAGACCACCGCCCTCGCCAGCCTCCGATCCTTCACACCGCTCCGGCTCCACTCCTTCCTCGAACTCACCGGCGTCCGACTCCGCCGCCCTCCCGCAACGCTCGTTGACGAGGCAGAGTCCCTGTTGAGCTCACTGCCCGATCACCCCGGCGCTGTCGGCCTTTCGCCACACGCCCCGTATTCCACGGTTCCGGAACTCCTGTCCGAAGCGGCCGCCCGCGCTCGTCGCCATGGCTGGCGCCTCACCACCCACCTCGCCGAATCCCGCGAGGAGTTCGAGATGTTCATGTACCGCCGCGGGCCCATGCACGATTGGCTGCACAACCAGCGACCGGACGCGGACTGCGGCATCGGCTCACCCATCCAGCACGCCGAACGTCATGGCCTGCTCGGGCCCGACTTCCTCGCCGTCCACGTCAACTACCTCTGGGACGACGACGCCCGCATCCTCGCAGCCCATGGTTGCTCCGTTGTCCATTGTCCGCGTTCCCACGCCTACTTCCGCCACCAGCGGTTTCCTTCAGGGATCCTTGCCGACGCAGGAATCAACCTCTGCCTTGGGACCGACTCCCTCGCGAGCACGCGTGTGGGAACCGGTTCACCTCCAGAACTTTCGATGTTCTCCGAGATGGCCGCCTACGCCGCTCACGACAACACCATCAGTCCAGCCGACATCCTGAGGCTTGCCACGATCAACGGCGCGCGGGCGCTGGGTCTGGAACAGGAATTGGGCTCGCTGGCACCCAGCCTTCGCGCAGACCTGTGCGCCATACCGGTCCACGCCGCCAACGACGAGATCGAGGACGCGGTCATCCACCACACAGGTCCGGTACTGGCCACCTGGATCGACGGCACGCCGGTGTGGAACCTGCCCGGCGTCCCCGGCCCTTCTCCGGAACCGTGAAGCCGACCACTCCCCAGCGCACGGTGATGATCACGGGCGCCACCGGCACCCTGGGCAGTGCCGTCGCTGCGGAATGCCTTGGTGCCGGGTGGTTCGTCTATGCCAGCCAGCATCGAAGCCCGCTCCGGCTGGAACACCCAAACCTCCGCACGCTTCCCCTCGACGTCACCGATCCTGTCTCCTGGGAAGGACTGGCCGTCGCGTTGGCCTCCAAGGTCCCGCATCTCGACGCCCTCGTCCACAGCGCCGGTATTGCCCGGGATCGACTGCTCGCCCACGCCACCGTGCAGGACTGGGACGAGACCTTTGCCACGAACGTCCGCGCCGTCCTGCAGGGTACGCGTGCCTTGCTGCCCCTGCTCAAACGCGCCCCCGTTCCCCACGTCCTTTGCATCTCCAGTCTGGCCAGCCGATCGGGCGGCACGGGCCAGTCCGCGTACGCCGCCTCCAAGGCCGCGCTCAACGGCCTCGCGGCTTCCCTCGCCCGCGAACTCGCCCCTGAAGGAATCCGCGTCAACACGCTCTTCCCCGGCGCGCTCGTGGGAACGATGACCGACAACCTCTCGCCATCGGCGCGCGAACACCTCGTCTCCGCCAACCTGCTCGAAACCCTCAACGACCCGGGCGAAGTGGCTCGCTTCGCCGCATTCCTCCTCTCCACGCGCCAGATCTCGGGCCAGGTGTTCAACCTCGATTCCCGCATCCTGACACTCCCCTGACGAAGAACGGGATGGCGACGTCCTCGTCGTCCTTCGCATGTCTTTCTCAGGGCGATGGGGACATCGCCACCCCGAAACCTTTCTCCACTGTGGCCAATCGGAGAGGCCGCCCGCCGGGATTCACCTCCTGACCTGAAGATTCCCGCTCACGGCGCGCCCGGAGTCCCGCCACGCGTCACGGACGCCGCCCAGGCCAACGCCGACGCCGGATCCAGATCCGCACGCACCCACTGCAGCGTGCTCCCGGCCCCATCCGCCGCCACCGGCCACGGCGATGAATCCGAGTAAGCCACACGCATCGACACGTTCCCTTGCGGATCCATCAACCGAACCTGGTCCCCGCCATTGTCGAGCCCGAAGGACATTTCCGCCACCGGATCCACCACGTTCGGATGGGCCACCTGGAAACGCGCACGGTTCCGGCAAACAACCACCCGCCCCCCGGCGGCAAGCGTCACATCCGGCAGGAACACCACATGGTCATCCGCACCGTCCCGCACCGTCCACCCGCCCAACCCGACGGCCGTGGCGCCAGGATTCAGGATCTCGATCCAATCGCCCGCCTGCAGGTCATCCGGCGAGTGATAGTTGATCTCGCTGATCACCAACTGGCGCGTCACCACGGTTCCCGCCGGAATCGGTTCAAAGGTCGCCACCAACCGATCCACTCCGCCGTTCGTCACCCGGCGATCCAGCCGCGCTGCGCCATTCGTTCCTTCGGCCGTGGTCCAACCGACGAATCGATAGCCCGGTCGCGCCACCGCCCGCAGGGTGGTCGCAAAATTACCGAAATACACTCCCGACCACGGATACGACTTCGGGACCACGGTGTTCACGCGCACATCCCCGGAGCCCGCTGGAACCACGTCCACCTCGACCCGTCCAAGGCCACCCGTCAGGCCGAAGTGCGCGATGCACTGCTCCCGAAGGACGCGCGGCCGGTCCTGCGCAAACCCTCCCAACCCCGCGACGTGCGTCTCCCACAGCGAAGCCGTCAGCGGCACCAGTTCCGCGCGATGCGGCAGTCCAAATCCCCGACGCTGCAACTCCGGCCAACTCCATCGCTCCAGATGGAAGGGAATCTCCGGCCGGATCACTGCCGCCGTGGTCGTGATGACCGATTGCACGCCCTGTTCCTCGAAGTGCGTGTTCAACAAATCCGCACACCGGCGGATGAACTGCTCGCGGAACTGCGCGTTCGTCAGCATCCGACGCAACAGCAGAGTGCGCCCACCCGCATTCGGCCACGCCGTGCTTGTCCCCGTGCCCGCAGTGGCAAACCGGAACATGTTCCCGTAATCCGCATAGTCCCGCGCCATGGCGGCGGGATACACGTTGGTGGGCCAGAGGTTGAACCCGTAATCCTGGTCATAGACCAACCACCGGAACCGACCCTTTGGCACCCGCGGACGCCAGCACTTGATGTTCCCGATGTCGAAGTTCTGGAAGAAGAGGACGGCGAGGTTGTAGTCGATGAAGTTCCCCACATCGAGGTAGGTGTCCACCACGTGCTGGTAGTTCGTCCCCGTTGTCAGGTTCCGATTGTTGATGAAATCCCGCATCGCCCGGTACGCGACCGAATCGCCCGCCTGCGCCGTCCCGTAGCCCTCGATGACATCCACGCTGCCCTCCGGGAGTTCGTGATGCGCCCGGACGTGCTGATCGGTGAGCTTCTCCCGCAGGTTGTGGATCCCCCAGTACTCGCCGTTCACGTAGAGGACCGCAGGACGGTATCCCTGCGTGTCGAGACCCGTTCCTTCCAGCAGGCGCTGCATCATCGCATCGCGCATCAGCGTGAAATTCCCACGCACGAAATAACTGCCCCACGACGCCGTGGGACCAAACGCCGTGATCGGCGGACGCGGCATGGTCTGGTAGGTGCTCTGGTTGTCGTTCCCCGAATTCCTCAGGACCAGGGATTCAAACCGGTCCACGTCCTGCCCGGGGAACACCGCGTGCTGGAAGCTGCCGTTGCCGTACTTCCGCCGCGCAAACAGCGCCATCGACTTCTGCGGATACCCGCGCGATCCCCATCCGCCGAACACCTTCAACCCGGCGTGCTGCCGGAACCCCACACGGCCATCCGGCTCCCGGAACTCGACGTGCACCGCCGCCTCCCGATCCTTCCACGCGTTGGAACCATCAAAGGGAAAGTTCTGCACGACCTGCCCCTGTGCGTTCACCACCGAGGTTCCCATGCCCACCAGGTAGCCATCCCGGAACCCGAAATTCGTCGGGGACGCCGCCATCATCACCACCGGCAGCGTCGGCCGGCGTCCCATCAGGTACGTGTGGACCTGCTCCGCGCTCACCCGCCCGGCACCATCAACGGCAACCACCCGCAACACGGTGTTGGTCATCACCCGCAATGGACCGGTCATCCTCGGCGACTGTGCCGTGGCCGGCGATCCATCCGTCGTGAACGCCACACCCTGCCCTGCCACCGCGGGCGTCACCTCGACATCCAACGGTCCCGCCAGGAATCCACCCACACGTGAAACCCGCGGTGCCTCGACCACCACGGCCGCAGTCGCAGGACCATTCGTCCTCCCCGGCGTCACCGTCGCCCGGCCAAACCGCTGCCAGATGTCGCTCCCGTCCGGCACACGTCCCACGGACTCATCCACCGCCAGCGGCGGCACATCGAACCGCTCCACCTCGCGACCGTGCGGATCGGTCAGCAGGAGCGTCTCCCCGCCGGAACTCAGCCCAAACCCCGTGACCAGCAACCCCGACGTTTCCGACACCTCCGCGTCGGTGGCATGCACCAACAGAAGCCCGCCGGGCTGCATCGTGACCGACGGAAACTTCCAACGCCCCGGCCGCAGCGGATCATCGGTCAACCCATACCCCGCGAGTGAAACCGCCTCGTCGTGCGGATTGAACAACTCCACCCAGTCCCAGAATTGCCCCGGCAACGCCCCAAAGGCCGAAACGTTGTCCGTCATCACCTCATTGATCAACGGCGCCGGACCGATCGGCGGCAGTGCCCACGAACGCACGCGCACAAACCGCGTGCCGGTTTCAATCCCCGGCACCACGGCACGGAACAACCCTTCTGCGATTCCCTCCACTTGCCCGCCATCCACCGCCGTCCAGACCGGCGGCATGGTCCATTCGCGCATCGACTGCAACTCGAAGTCGGTCGGCATCCCGAATTCCGAGGCGAACTGGAAGACGAGGCTCCCGTCCTGAACCCGCAACGATTCGACGTCGAGAACGACCTCGACCTGCGCCTGCGCCTCCGTCGCACCGAGGCAGGCGGCCAACACCAGACCTGGAAGGCCCCACCGGGGAATCAATGGCAAGGAACGAAGCGATCGGATGTGCATAGGAACTCGAAGATCCGGAGACCTCCACACGCATGCTGCCGTCCCCGAGGCGGATCTGTCGACCTGCGATCACCGACGCGCTGCCAACTCCCGCGCCAACTGCCCGCCCGGGATCCCCTTCCTCCGCGTTTCCCGGGCTTCCAGGTAAGATCCCCAGCAATGGCCCATGCTCGCCTTCATGTCCGACCATCCCACCCGCCCAAGGCCGGCGTACAACAGAAGCTTCCCCGCTCGGATCCCAAGCCCGGACAAACGCGGTTGGTGCACCTCGAGGTAACGGTGGGTCACCTGATAATCGATGCGCCCCTTGTAGACGAACGCGGCCCAAGACCGCTTGAACCGATAATAGACTTCGGCGGCATGCACTGCCGCCAACGTGTGACCCGCAACGATCGCCCAGACGTACCACTCGCAGTCCTCGCCGCCACCCAACGCCTCGTCGAACGGCCGCGCCTGCCAGACATCCCGCCGGTACAGGCAGTTCGGATTACCCGCTCCGAACTCGAACCCACGCAGGAAGTCGGTACCCTCGTACAATGTGATCCCGCCGGTCATTCCGCGCTCGCCGTCACTGCGGACCAAGGGTCCAGGGGCCGCCACCACACCTGCAGGAAACCGACGGATCGCCGCACGGTACACGTCCAGGAAATCGGGCCGCACCGGCACCACGTGCGAACTCAACGCCAAGATCCAGGGATGCCGCGCCAGCGCAAACCCGACGTTCAATGAGCGCCCGTAGCTGAATTGCTTCGGTTCCAACGTGACGATTTCCGCACCTGCGGAACGCGCCACGTCCAACGTCCCATCGGAAGACCCCGAATCGACCACGATCAACTGGTCCCCCGGACGCCGCGGCATACCCGCCAGCAGGTCCCGGAACTGCGGCGCGGCGTTCAACGTCCGCACCACGATGCTCAGCGGCTGATCAACCATGAGGCCCCATGCAACCCCGCCCGCCCCCGCCTTGGCAACCCCGGCTTCACGCCACCCCGTGGTTCAGTACGCCACGCGCGTGCCGTCCTCCAGCATCGCCTCGAGAACGTCCACCTGGACCTTCCGGGCCGACGCCGGCATCCGTACGGCAATTTCCGAGAATTTCCCACGACCCGCGGCCGGTGCCAGGGTGGGATCCCCCTTGCGGACCGTGGTCCACTGTCCAATGCGAGCCCCGCGTTCGCTCAAGTAGTGCACCCGCAACCGCACTTCCGTGACCGCCTTGTCCGCTGCATTGGCCAGTTCCAGGTCGATCGATCCCGAATCGCCGTCGACGTTCAACTGCGCGCTCGTGACCTCGATCTTCGGCTTGGGAACTTCGGGGACGGGCGCGGGCACCGGCGTGACCGGCGCAACAGAAACGCTGGGTGCCACCTCGGGTTCTGCTGAAGCAGCCGGAACCGTTGGAGCAGCGGAACGACGGCCAATGGAATCACGGGACGGATTCGACCGCGCCGAGGGCCTGGGTTCCGTTGGCTGTGCGGCCGAAGAATCCGAAACCGACGCATCCGCAAAACCCGCAACCGGAGCGGCACCGGCATCCCGCTGCTGACGTGCGGCCTCCAGTTCGGCCCCGAACGCTGGGAGGTTCACTTCTCCACCCGCCGCCCCCATTTCTGCCATTCCCCGTTTGACGGCCATCGCTGTCGCTCCTCCCCAGCACATGCCCGCAACAATCGACAGGCCCAAGCCGTAGAGGAATGGCTTTCGAGCGCGGTCCCAGTGCAGGACGGTGAAGACGATCCAGCCAACGCCGCAGCCAAAGAGCACCACCAACACCCACCACCACGCGACCCGAGCGGCGATCACCGCCAGCCAGATCTGACAACCCACCGCCGCCAAAGCGAGCAACCAGCCGAGAACCAAAAGCACCGTTTCCATGGGAATCCTGTTTGCGTTGAAGTTGAACGCGAGAATGCACGGTATGGCGTGCCTGCCAATGGAACCTTTGGGGAATTATCCCATCCGTCGCGGACCTGGTTCCGAGGGAATTCCGGTTTGTCGGCCGCGTGCCCCCATGCGGCGGAATCCTTGGCTACGAATATCCAGCTTCCCCGCCGGGTGGGGGCACCCGGCCTTCAATTCGGGAACTGGGCTTCAAAACCTGAGGCTTCCCCAGTCACTTCAGGCTGGCGATGAACTCCACGAGATGACGCAGGTCCTGCCGGCTCAACTGGTCGGCAAAGCCCTCCGGCATCCCGCTCAGGCCCTTCTCCCGGACCTTGATGTCGCTCTTCTTGAGCTTCATCAACCCGTCCTCGGGGGAGTTGATCTCCAGCTCGCTGTCGGTCTCCGACTTGATCACGCCGGCATAGGTCGTGTCGTTCTTCAGCGTCACCAGCACGTTCTCGAACCCCGCCGCGATCGCCGCATTGGGCTGGATGATGCTCTGGAGGAGGTAGGCGCGGTCCCGCTTCTGGATCAATCCGGTCAGCTCCGGTCCCACTTCGCCGCCGTCGCCGTTGGCCTTGTGACACCGCACGCAGCTGACCTCGGCGCGCTCGAGGAAGATCTTCTTTCCTTCCTCCACATTCCCGCCGGTCAGGCACACCCGCCACTTCGCGATCGGGTCCTTGGGATCCAATGCCGCCTCGATCGATACCACGGCCGTCTTCAAGGCCGGGCGCTTCGCGGCGGCGTCGAGGACGTCCAACTGAAGCTCCGCGGGAACCTTTCCATCCTTCAACTGGTTGAGCCAACTGGCCAACAGGATGTCCACGGTTGTTCCCTCAACACCACCGAGCGTCGCGAGGGCGTTCTGCTTTTCCGACAGCGTTCCCTTGTCGAGGATCGCCGCCAGCTTCGACACCTTGTCGTCACCCGCGGCAGGGCCTGCGCCCGCCCCCTTCCGTGCCACCGGCGGGGCTTGCACGCTGAGCTTCGCCGCCGCCTTGCGGACCTTCTCCGACGTGTCCTTGGCACCTGCATCCAGCGCCGCTCCCAATTCGGCCGCGCCCATTTCCCACAGCGCCTGCAACGCCGCCACGCGGACGTTGTCGTCGGCCTTCACCCCGACCACAAGGTCGGCCAACACCGGTGCCGACTCCTCGATCCGCAGGCTGCCCGCTGCCGCGGCTGCGGCCCGGCGCACCGGATTGGGGGCGTTCGCCAGCAGTCCGTTCACGACCGGGCGCAACGCATCGGACGGAATCTTCACGTCGCGCGGCGATGCCGTCGGACGCCACAAGCCCGTGATGCGATCGCGGCCCCCGTTCTTGGGCCAGACGGCGAGGGAAACCAAGGCCTCGGTCCGGGAAGCTTCGAACCCGCTTTCCTTGGCGGCAAAGGCAGCGAGGGCCTTGGCCGTATCCGCCGTGCCGAAGCGGAGGTTGGCGTTCACCACCCGACGCACGAGCGCCGGTTGCGCGCCTTCGGGAAGTCCGCCGTCGATCAGCGCTGCCAGATCAGGCATCGCCCCGGAAATCGGCACGTCGTTGATCGCCCGTGCGGCTTCGGTCACCACCTTCGGACTCGCGTCCTTCAGGAAGACGGCGATCTCGCTCCGCTCCAGTCGCCGCATCGCCAGCAGCACACCCATGCGCACGCCTTCGGACGGATCCTTCGCCGCGGCGATCAGGTCATCGACATCCGCCGACAGCGACACCGCATACGAAGCGGCATGGCGCAGGTGCGGATCGCGATTGTCATTGTCGCGCAGCACCTGGAAGAGCGCCGGCAACGCCTCGCGCCGTCCGAGCTTGCCCAACGCGATGCAACCCAGCGCGCGGACCTGCGCGTCGGCATCCGAGGTCAAACGCACGAGCCCGTCGTAGGCCTTCGGGTACCGGGCGTCACCCAGGATCCGCCCGATGTTTCCGCGCACCTTCGATTCCGCGTCGCCCAGCAGCGGAATCAGCGCGTCCAACGCCGGCGACGACGCGCCGAAGCGGGTGGCCTTCGAAGCTTCCGCCACCTGCCCGAGCGCCCACGCCGCATGCAACCGCGCGTGCAGCGAGCTGGATCCCTTCGCCAGCTTCACCAGCGCCGGGATGACCTTCTCGCCCTTGTCCGCCAGTGCGAACTGCGCGTTCTGCCGGACGCGGAAATTCGGATGCGCGAGTTCACCGAGGAGCTGCTTCTCGCTGCGCTTCTCGAAACCACCTGCGAGCAACGCCTGCGTCGACTTCACGATGTCGGAGCCGATGTGCGCAGGATCGAAAAAGCGATACAGGCGTCCCTTGCCCACACCTTCCCATCCGTCCACCCAGTCGAACACCCAGTACGCGCCATCGGGGCCCCAGGTGCCGTCCGTCGCCTCGATCGACCAGAGGAACTGCTTGTCGTTCACGATCTCGAACGACGCACCCTTGG
Source organism: Cyanophyceae cyanobacterium (assembly GCA_044356195.1). Lineage (GTDB taxonomy): Bacteria > Verrucomicrobiota > Verrucomicrobiia > Limisphaerales > UBA9464 > UBA6176. The sequence continues at coordinate 2,827 of JBIKWS010000018.1, read as the reverse complement.
GTTTCTGCTGGAAGCTCCAGATGCCCGAGTTCGCGCCGGATCCGCGGAAATCGCACAACGTAAACGTCCCGTTCCAGTCACTGCCCATGCCCGTTCCCGGGTAATACGCATTGCCCGAGGGGCCCGCCGTGATGTTCTTGATCGGCGGGGTGATGTAGGCCGGCTGCGCATCGTTCTGCGGCTGCCACATCTTCTCGGTGTTCCACGGACCGCGCGGCATCGGCGCATCCGCACCTTCAAGGAACTGCCAGCCGATCCGCCATCCGCTGTCGCCACCTTCAATGAGATACGTCCAGCGGGCCTGGTCGCCGCCGTCCGAGTTGTTGTCGCCGGTGAACAGGTTGCCCCATTCGTCGAACACCAGCTCCTGCGGATTCCGCAATCCGCTGTAGACCATCTCCATCCCGGTGCCATCCGGGTTGCAACGGAACACGGCCCCCGTGTCCGGGGTTCCCACCGTGCGCCCCTCGGTCTTGAGCACCGAGGCGCGGTCGCCGATCGAGAAGTAGAGCTTTCCGTCCGGACCGAAGTTCAACCCGTGCAGATCGTGCCCCAGGAACCCCACGCGAACGCCATGCCCGTAGCTGATGCTCCGGCGGCTGTCAGCCACGCCGTCGAGGTTCTCGTCGCGCAGGTGCCAGACATTGGGAATGTTGGCGAACCACACATCCTTGCCGCGCGCCAGCACGCCGGCCGCCACACCGTCCAGTGGGGTGGCAAAGTTCTCCGCGAAGATCTGGGAAACATCGGCGCGCCCGTCGCCATTCGTGTCCCGCAGGTACTGGATGCGCTCGGTGTTCCGGTAGTAATCCTTCATGCCCTTCTCGCCGAGATGCCGACGCATCATCGCGAGTCGATCCTCCACGGACTTGCAGGCCAGATCCTCGTCCAGCCAATCCATGATGCCGCGGATGTCGGGTACACCGCGCCACGCCCGGAAGGTCTGCGCGACGAACACGCGCCCATCATCCGCCACGTCGAATGCGACACCGTGTGCCACCTCGGGCTCCGCCGCGAACAACTGCCCCTTCCACCCCGGCGGCAACCGGAACCGTTTCAGGTTCTTCTCTCCCTCGTCCGAGGCCGCCGCGATCTTCGGCGACTCAAACTGGCCCTGCGGCCCCAGTTGGTGCTGGGCACGCGCGGCAAGCGCTGCGGTTGCGGCAAGGACGACGGCAAAGTGCCACTTCATTCGGTGCGACCAAGGCATACGGCTGGGCAGGATATGTTCGGTCGCCCGAGTGGCAAGGCACCGATCCATGATTTTGGGACCAAATGCATGTTTCTCAGGAAAAGCCTTTGACACTTCGCCCGCGATTCCTAGAGTGCCGCCCGCTTTCCGGTCGTTGGGGTCGTAGCTCAGTTGGTAGAGCACCACAATGGCATTGTGGGGGTCAGGGGTTCGAATCCCCTCGGCTCCACCATCGACCGGAAATTTCACTTTCCCGGCCCTCTCCTTCGAGGGGCTCCTCTTCGAAAAGCGAACTCCCCCCCGCTGGGTCCCTTGCTTCTCCTCACCCAGCGCGCAGCCGCATCGCCAGCTCACATTTCATTTCCATCGCCGCCGGCCCCTCGGGATCGGGATCAGGATCGAGCCTGGCTCTTCACCTCAAACATTTCGATTCCGATGGCGATGCCGATACCGATACCGACACGTGCGACCAAAGGTTGCCTGGCGGGCTCCTCGCCTGTCGGGACCACGCCGCACCTCGTCGGGATCTTGAGGGTGGCTTTCCCCTCGGTATCGGGATCGCAATCGGAATCGGGATCGAGCCTGCTCTTCACCCCAGACCTTTCGATGCCGATGCCGCTCCGTTTGATCCGGGGGTAAGTTCCAGATGTGCCCGCCGCGCCGTGCCTTCCGTGTAATCTGTGGAACCAACCGGCGTTTCGCGGTTCAATCACCCCCCTGTGAACGTCGAACTGTCTGCCGTCGACAAGACCTATGGTCGGATCCGCGCCCTCGACGGCGTCAGCCTCAGCCTCACCCCAGGACAGATCATCGCCGTGCTCGGATCCAACGGGGCCGGCAAGACGACCCTCCTCCGCTGCCTTGCCGGGTTGATCCGTCCGGATCAGGGGGAAGTCACGTACGACGGCCGCCCCTTCGCGGTCGGGGATCTGGAACTGCGGCGACGGATGATGTTCCTCCCGGATTTTCCCCCGCACTTCACCTCGGAAACCGTGCTTCGAAGCCTGGGACTTGTCCTCCGCATCTACGGCGCGGACGGCCCGGATGCACCGGAACGGATCGTCCACTGGCTCCGGGCCTTCGACCTGCTCCACCTCGCCGAAGCCCCGGTGGAGTCCCTCTCCCGCGGCCAATCGTACAAGGTGGCCTTGCTCACCTTGCTGGTCATTGATCCCGAGCTTTGGCTCCTCGATGAACCCCTCGCCTCGGGCATGGATCCGCGGGGACTCTCGCTCTTCAAGTCCGAGGCCCGGGCCGCAGCGGCACGCGGTCGCACGATCCTCTACACGACCCAGGTGCTGGAGGCTGCGGAACGTTTCGCCGACCGCGTCTGCATCCTGCACCAGGGGGAGGTCCGCGTGTTTGAAACCGTCGCCAACCTCCGCAACCGCGTCGGTGAAACCGACGATGGCGTCCTGGCCAGCGTCCTCAACAGCCTCCACGAATCCTGAGGCCATGCCCGTCCTTCGTCCCGATCCACAACTTCTGCGCGAGGTCCGCGAACGGATCGCCCGGAACCCTCCCCCCAGCGCGCTCACACGTTCGCTCCGATCCCACCTCAATCGACTCCCTGCGCTTTTCGGGAATCCTTTCGTCCTCATCGTGGCCATGGCCGCGCCACCCCTGATCTCAGCC
>JBIKWS010000410.1:0-4389 GCA_044356195.1 Cyanophyceae cyanobacterium | reverse complement strand
GTGTGGGGAGACCGGTTTCAGCTGGTCGACACGGAAACCTGGAAGACGGCACCCGGATTGCCTGTTCCATCCACCGGACTCGTCCTTGGGGCTGCTGCGGTTTCTCCGGATGGCCGCCGGGTCGCGGTGGTCACCGACGTTTACGACATCCTGATCGTCGATCCGGAAGCGGGAAGGGTGGAGTTGGCGATCGAGCCGCCGTCGCGGGTCCGGATCTTTGCGCTGGCCTGGAGTCCGGACGGCACGCGCCTCGCGGCGGCCACCGCCCAGGGCAAGTTGCGACTTTGGCACCTGCCCACGCTGACGGCCGAGCTTTCGCGTCGGGGACTGGGCCCAAAAATCACCAAGCCATGATCTGGGATCGGCTGATGGGCACCAATCATCCGGACTACGAGTCCCGTTTCCGGGAGGTGTCATCTCGACGCTTGGCTCGTTTTGGATCGGTAGGTAGAAGGTTCGCCGATGGCCCTGACCACCGACGCGATCTTCCCTGAACCCGGCGCCCTTGCCGAAGTCGAGGACCTGTACCAGCGGGGTTTGTTCGTGCAGGCATTGCGGAGGGCGGAAGCCATCGGGGACCCGGTGAAGTGGGGTGGAACACGTGCACGGATCCTGGCGGGCCGACTGCTGCGCCAGGTGGGGGCAAGCCGTGCGGCGAACACGCTCAAGCTCCGGGCGTATCGGAAGGACCCGAAGGATCCCGAGGCCCGGTATTACTTCCTGTGGCACGTGCTGGAGGTCCGCGGGCCGGTCGAGGCCTGGGAGCGTCTCCGCCAGTTCGGGATTCCCTCGGCGGATCTCGGAGTGATCGCGGGGGATTTCCGCCAGTTGGCGGGACGCCTGCTTTCGAGCCTCCGGGACTTTCGAAGGGCAGAGGAATGGTTTGCGCGTGCGAGGCAGGGGACACATTCCCCGCCGTGGTGGGATGCCGAGTGGTGCGAGCATCTGCAACGGCAGGATCGCTACGACGAGGCCCTGGAGGCGGCGCAGATGGGGCTGGCGCGGACCCCGGGATACTGGGCGCTCGAACTCTCCCATGTGCGGTGCCTCATGCTCTGCGGTCGGGAAGAAGAAGCCCTCCAATGTGCGCGGGCCTTTGCGGAGAGCGGCGAGTGCGCGCACGCGGCCAGCCAATGGGCAACGACCGCATCCGAACTCCAACGGCACGACGAGGTGCTCCTTGCGCTTGATCGGGTGGAGGTGCTGTCGCCGCGCGCAGACGAGGATTTGTTCCAATGGATCCGGGCCTTGCGCGCGTTGGCGGAATACCGGCGGGGGCGACGGGCGGAAGCCGCCGCACAGGCTCGTCTCGTGGGTGGGGATGATTACTGGAAGGGCTTCGCCGAACGGCTGGAACAGGCGGACGACGGATCGAAGCGGGTGGAGTTGCCGGTTGGGTTCACGCGGCAGCACCTGATGACCTGCGTTCCCGCGACGCTCACGACCCTGAGCCGTTTCTGGGGCCGTCCGGCGAACCACCTCGAGGTGGCGGAAGCGATCTGCTACGACGGAACTGCATCGCACAGCGAACGCCACTGGGCCGAGTCGAATGGATGGGTGGCAAGGGAGTTCCGGATCACCCTCGATGCCGCGCGCGCCCTCCTCGATCGGGGCATTCCGTTCTGCCTGACCACGGTCAACCCGGCCAATGCCCATGAGCAGGCGGTGATCGGTTACGATGATCTCCGGCGCAGCCTCCTGATCCGTGACCCTTGGTTCCGCAACCGGTACGACGTCGAGGCCGAGGCACTGTTGAAGTCGCAGGAGTCTTCGGGCCCGCGGGGAATGGCCATGGTTCCAGTGGAACAGGCGGCGATGCTGGATGGGATCGCGCTGCCGGAATCCGCGCTGTACGACGAGCACCATGCCTTCCTGCGGGCGTTGGATGGGCACGATCGGGCAGCCGCAATGGCGGCGGTCGAACGTCTCGCCGCGGCGGCACCCGGCCATCGCCTCGAATGGCAGGCGCGTCGGGCGCTGGCCTCGTATGACCTGGATACGACCGCCCGACACGTGGCGTTGGAAGCACTGCTGAAGCTTCACCCCGAGGACGTGAACCTCCAGCTCGGCCGGCTCGGGTGCCTGCGTGAACTGGCGTCGCGCAACGAACGGCTGACCTGGCTCCGGGAAGTGTCGTCGGCGAAGGGAACGGACCCGTTGGTCTGGCAGGAACTCGCCCAGGAACTGTCCACGGACGCCCGTGAGAACGCCACCGCACGGCGGTGGTTGCGTCGGGCACGGAGGTTCCGAGGTGCGGATCCCTCCGCCATCTCCACCTGGGCCGCGATCTGCTGGTCCGAAGGGCAGTTCGATGAGGCCCTCGAGCAGTACCGTCTGGCGGCGTTCCTCGCGGACAAACGGGAGGATTATTGGCACGCCTGGTTCCACGCCGCGCGTGCACGGGGTCGGAGCGCCGAGGTGTTGGACCTGTTGCGCGAGCGCTTCGACCGCCTCGGCCGGCTTTCCGCCCAGCCGGCGCGGACCCTCGTCTGGGTGCTGCACGAACTGGATCGTGTGGAAGAGGCCGCCGCGACCGTTCGCGAAGCCGTCGCTCGTCGCCCAGACGACGGAGCCCTTGTCCTGTTTGCCGCCGAAGAAGCCGTCCGGCATCGCCGCTTCGAGCAGGCCGAGGCCCTCCTCCAATCGGCGAAGGGCCGGGTGCCGCCGGTCCAATGGCTCCGTGTCTCTGCCTGGCTGGCCGATGGCCGGCAGGAACCCACGGGCCGGATGGAGGCATGGCGGGCCGTCCTGGACCAGGATCCGCTGGCCATCGACGCCCACCGCGTGGTGGTGCAGCTGGTGGCTGAACGGGAGGGATTGCCAGCGGCCCGGATGTATCTCGAAGCCGTGAGCCAGCGGTTTCCCCACCACGTCCCGCTGCGGATGCTGACGGTCGAGTGGATGCGCGAGGCCGCTCACGAGACCTACGTGGCCCATGTGCAGGCGCTGGTGCAGGCCGAGCCCACGGACGCCTGGGCCCGACGGGAGCTTGCCCTCGCGCAGTCGACCGGCAAGCAGCACGAATCCGCCGTCGCCAGCGCCACGCTGGGGATCCAGCTGGAACCGTCGAACCCAGCCGGCTACGGAATCCTCGCACGGGTCCTTCGCGAAGCGCATCGGCTCGACGAGGCGCGCGAGGCCGCGATGCAATCCCTGCGCTTGTCGGTGGATTATTCCTTCGGACAGGGGGAGTTGATGGCGTGCTGCGGAAACCTGGAGGAGCGGACGGCGGCAATCGGATTCATCCGTGGGGAGTTGGAGCGGCAGGCGACGACGGGATCCGGACTGCTCTGCTTCCTGGATCTGGCCCGTCCGTTCCTCGCGGGGGACGAATTGCTGGCGCTGGCGGAGGCCGCCCATGCCGCGCGGCCGGACCTGTGGGCGGCGTGGCTCGGGCTGGCGCAGGAGTTGCGCGCGGCGGGACGGTTGTGGGACGCGCGGGAACGGGCGAGCCAGGCAATGGAACGGTTTCCTCTCGTCCCGCGTCTGGCGGTCGAACTTGCCGCGGTCCATAGGGCCCGCATGGAGATGGAGCCGTGCATCGCAGCATTGGAGCGGGTCCGTGAGATTGAACCCGGGTGGGGATGGGCGATGCGCGAGATGGCGGATGCCCTCGTGAACCATGGGGATCCCGATCGTGCCCGTGCCGTCCTCGAGGGGACGGTGCGCCGTTCGCCGTTGGATCCCCAGTCGTGGTGCGCCCTCGGCTGGGCGCGTCATCGCGTGGGGGATGTGGCCGGGGCGCTGGATGCATTCCGCGAAGCCGTGCGCGCCGAGCCAGGGCACGAGGCATCGTGGGACGCGTTGAGGGACCTGGGACCCGAGGCACGGCGGCCGGATTGCGCGCTGGAACTGGCGCGGGAAATGGCAGCCGAACGGCCCGCGGAGGCGCGTTCGTGGTTGGTGCTGGCGCGCATGACGCCGGAATCCCGGGTGGGCGAACGGATCGAGGCGATCGACCGTGGATTGGCGTTGTCGCCGGATTCCACCGGTCTGTGGCGGCAACGGGTACTGATCCTGATGGCGGCCGGCCGGTATCCGGAGGCGGCGGCTTCCTGTCGGCCAGCCTGCTTCGGGGAGCGTCCACCCACGGAACTCCGGGCCATGGAGGCGGTGATCCGTAGCCGCGAGGGGAAGATGGAGGAAGCGGTGACGATGATGCAGGCGACGCTGGCCGAGGATCCATCGCTGGCGTGGGGATGGAGGGAGCTGGCAGGCTGGCAGCTCGAGCTGAAGCAGCTGGACGCAGCCGCGTCGTCGGCGGGCCGGTTGGAGACGTTGCAGCCGGGAAACCCGGAACCCCTGGCCTTCCGCGCCGCGATTGCACTCGAACGCGGGCAGAAGCCGGCAGCGATGGAACTGCTCGCACGGGCCCATGCCCTGGACGCG
>JBIKWS010000411.1:0-4389 GCA_044356195.1 Cyanophyceae cyanobacterium | reverse complement strand
AGAGTCAACACCATGGAAGCCACCACCAAGACGGATGCTGCCTGGTTCACGACCAAGGGCCAGATCGTCATCCCCGTGTGGCTGCGCAAGCAGTTCCAGATTTAGGACGGGACCAAGGTCGTGGTCGAGGCGACGCCCGACGGGATCCTGCTGCGGCCGGTGACCGCCGCCCTCATCAAGCGCGGACGCGGACTCGCGAAACGCAAATCCGACGGCAAGGCTGGCAAGTGGGAGCTGATCCCGCGCAGAGGCGCGGGGGCGCAGAGAAGGATTGCCGCAAAAAGGAAAAGGAACGCAAAGAGGGAAACCGACGAGGGGCTGCCACGTTGGTGCGGTCCTGCTTTTTTGCATCTCTTTGAGCTCCTTGCGGCAAGAACGGTTTCGGTCCCTCGGGGCCTGGCCCGGGAGTGCCTCACGCGAAGCCACAGGCCCGGTTTGGCAACGTCCTCGTCGCCGGTGCCCAGCGCCGGAGGCGCGACAGAGGATAGGCCCGGGCGTAAGCCCGGGTTCACCGATCCCCCCGCGGCCCGAGTCCCAGCGGGGCGACAGAATCCAGCCGCCCGCTCGGAGAGGAGGCGGGATCCTGTCGGCTCCCCCTTCTTGTCTTCTTGGGTTCTTTGCGGCGAACCAGCGCCGGGTCTTGGGGAGATCTGTGTCTCACGCGAAGCCGCGAAGGATGAGGGAGGCGCGCCTGTTCGCGTGTGCGACCGTTCGGGAACGTGACTCGCGCGCGAGCTTTGAAATCAGGCCGTCTTCTTCGCGACCTCCGCGGCTCCGCGTGAACCTATTCCCATTCTCAACCGCATGGATACGGCCAAGAGGGAGGGCGGCAACGAAACCGGTCTGTCTTTTCTGCGGCCCTGCGAGAGCACGGTGCATTGTTCGGCGGAGCCACAACCGCGATGCGGTTGGGATACATGTTTGGCGTGGAACCCAGGGTTGTCCTCGTGCCTCGGACCGTTGCTGGGCTGGGGGACATAACGCCGTTGGCGTTGGGGTGGCCGGGATGCGGGTCTCGCGCGAAGGTGGCGGGATCCTGTCGGGTCCCTTTTTTGTCTTCTTGGGTACTTTGCGGCGAACCAGCGCCGGGTTTTTGGGAGCTCATTGTCGCACGCGAAGGCGCGAAGCCGCGAAGGATGAGCCAGGCGCGCGCGTCAGGATGGATTGGAGCGTGCAGTTCTCCGCGAGGAGTCCGGGCATCCCATGACGGCCCTCATTCCAGAAGTGGATGGGGGCGGCGACATGCGCATCCGCATGCAGGAGACTTGGGCGGGCGACGAGGACGTCGCCACCCCGTTCCATGTGGGGGAGTCTGAAGTTTGGAGGCCGGGTGCCCTCACCCGGCGAGGGCATGGTGCCGCCGCGTGAGGGCACGCGGCCTACACCCACTCCCCGGCGTAGCCTGACGAAGCTGTGGATGAGGAGTTCCCAGATTTCCGCACCTGTTGCACGCTCCTCACCCACGAGTGAATTCCTTCCTGACGCGTCACTGGTTCGTCATGGCATTGCCGCTGTCGGTGGCGCTGGCCTTTGCCATGCCGGGTGTGGGCGCGGCGGGTGGCCCCCTCCGCAGCGAATGGACCACACGGCTTGGCGTGGCGCTGATCTTCCTGTTCCAGGGATTGCTTTTGCCGACGTCGGCGCTGCGCAGCGGGACCGCGCGATGGCCGCTCCACACCCTCGTGCAGGGATTCACCTTCGTCGGGTTCCCGGCGCTGGGCCTGGCGCTGGACGCCTTGGTGGGCCGATTCCTGACGCCGGACCTGCGGTTGGGGTTCCTGTTCCTATGCGTGCTTCCGTCGACAGTCTCGAGTTCGGTGGTCATGACCAGCCTCGCGGGTGGGAACACCGTGGGCGCGATATTCAATGCCGCCTTGTCGAATGTCATTGGCGTCTTCGTCACACCGCTCTGGGTGGCGTGGTTGATGAAGTCTGGCGGCACCCAGCCCGACCTCGGTGCGGTTGTCCGGGAGATCGCCGTGCTGTTGATCCTGCCGCTATTCGTGGGGCAGGTCCTGCGGTGGAAACTGGCCGGATGGGCGGACGCCCGGAAGCGGTTGCTGGGAAATGCGTCGTCGGTGCTGATCCTGTTCCTGGTGTACGCCGCGTTCTGCAACTCGGTGCAGTCGAGGTTCTGGAGCGGGTTGGGGAGCGGGGTGCTGTGGACGGCTTCGGCGGGCGTGGGGGTGATCTTCGTGCTGGTGATGGCGCTGGTCTTTGCGGCCGCCCGTCTTGTCCGTTTGGACCGCGGCGACCGCATTGCCGCGGCCTTTTGCGCGCCACAGAAGACCATCGCCGCGGGAATCCCACTGGCGAAGGCGATCTTCGGAAGCCATCCCGGACTGGGTCTGATCCTGCTGCCCGTGCTGCTGTATCATCCACTGCAGCTGATCGTTTGCGGCCTTCTGGCGGACCGTTGGGGACGGGAAATTCCCTCCCCGCCAGGCCACCGCTGAAATTCATCCCGCCCCAGTGGCGCGTTGCCCGGCGATCAGGTAGCGTCCGCGCCCTGTGACCGCCTCGCAGAAAGCCACCAACGCGCGCCGCGTGGGAATTGTCTCCCTCGGATGCGCCAAGAACCTCGTCGATGCCGAGATCATGCTGGGTTCCCTGCTCCAGCAGGGAATCGAGATCACCAATGATCCGGCGTCGGCGGATGCCATCATCGTCAACACCTGCTCGTTCATCGACGCCGCGCAGGAGGAATCCGTGGACGCCATCCTGGAATCCACTGCCTTGCGCGATGCCGATCACCGCGGACAGGCGGTGATCGTTTCCGGATGCATGCCCCAACGCTTCCGCGAGGAACTGCCGAAGCTCATGCCCGAGGTCGACGCATTCATGGGCGTCGATCAGGTCGCGCAGGTCGCCAACATTGTCGATCAGGCGATCGCGGCCCGGGCGCGCAAGATCGCGGAACCCGCCCCGAAACCCGCCCGTGGCAAGGGGCGCGCGGTGAAGGCGAAGCTCGCCGAACTCGATGCGGCAAATCCGGCCGGTGCGGAATCCGAGGAATCATTGCGCGGCACGGACAAGCACAACCGCACCCGCAAGGTCGAGATCCCGCTCGAGGCGGAGGCACCGACGGTCCCGCTTGTCGATGTGCATGTCCGCCCCAGCTACATCCCGCAGCACGACACGCCGCGCTTCCGGCTGACTCCGAAACACTTTGCCTACGTCAAGATCGCCGAAGGCTGCAACCATCCGTGCAGCTTCTGCATCATTCCCCGCATGCGCGGGTCGCACCGCTCGCGCACCCAGGCGGACGTCGTCGCCGAAGTGCGCCGACTCGTGGCCGAGGGTGTCCGCGAGATCAACCTGATCTCCCAGGATTCCACCTATTACGGCCTCGACCTGCGGGCCAACCACACCCGCGCGATCGCGTCGCCGTCGAAGTTCACCGCGGCCACCAAGGCGTTGCCGGCGGACGCCACCACGCTCTGCACCCTCCTGCGCGAACTGAACGCCATCCCCGGCGACTTCTGGATACGCCTGCTCTACACGCATCCGGCGCACTGGACCGACGAACTCATCCAGACCATCGCCCAATGCCCGAAGGTCGCGCGCTACGTCGACATGCCGCTGCAGCACATCGATGACGCCATGCTGCTCCGCATGCGCCGTGAGACTGATGGCCAGTACATCCGCGACCTCATCGGCCGCATCCGCGCCGGGATCCCGGGCATTGCGATCCGCACCACGTTCATCGTCGGGTTCCCGGGCGAGACCGAGTCGCACTTCAACACCTTGCTGGATTTCGTCCGCACCACCCGGTTCGAGCGGCTCGGGGTTTTCGCTTACTCGAAGGAGGACGGCACCGTGGCCGGGAAGATGGAGTCGCAGCTGACGCCGAAGATGCGCCAGCGGCGTCGCGAGCGCGCCATGGCGGAACAGCACGCCGTGGCGAAGGGCGTTGCCGAGACGTTCGTCGGACGCGAGATCAAGGTCCTCGTCGAGGGGGCGGCGTCCGCCAAGGAATTGCAGAAGGCCAACGTGTCGTCGTGGGAGCATGGCCTGATCCGGGAGGCCGATTCCGGGACCACGAAGCTCAAGGGCCAATACCTCATCGCGCGTGGCGAGGCGGACGCTCCCGACATCGACGGACGCGTGTATATCCGCGGCAAGCTGCCCATCGGGGAGTTCGCGAAGGTCCGCATCATCGGGCATACGGATTACGACCTGATCGGGGAACCTTGCTGAGGCTTCAGGGGGAGTTCCCAGTCGCCAGATTCCGTGCATGGCGCGGAAAACCTCACCCCAACGCCGTAACCTCGGAGCGTTGGCGCGCGTCGATGCTTCCAGAACCCGGGCTCTGCCCGATCACCATGAAGCCGCGCCTCCTTACCGTCCTGTTGTCCGTCGCCGCGCTCCTCGCTGGATTCCCGGTGG
>JBIKWS010000409.1:0-4394 GCA_044356195.1 Cyanophyceae cyanobacterium | reverse complement strand
ATCTGGTCCTGTTTTGTTGGCATCCACCAAAAGGATCCGATCCTGCAGTGCCCTCGCGGTGCTCCTCCACACAACCATGAGAACGTCCGTCTCCTTCAAGCCCTTCGCGCTGCTCCTTATCGCCATCTTCGCCTTTGCCGGATGCGAACGTGAGCCTTCGCCCAACGGAGACACCCAGGCAACCCTGTCCTACTGGAAGCGGCTCAATGAGGAGCGGCCGGATTTCTCCGACGTGGACGCCGCCGCCGCCGCCTGGGCCAAGGCTCCAGGCGATGGGCAGGTGGAGATGCTCCGTGCCGACGGGGTCATCGCAGCCAGGATGCTGGGGTACCGGGAAAGAAACCAAGCCTTGGCCCAGATGCCCATGGAGGGCGTGGATCCGGCCCTGCTTGAGTACACGGCGAAGCTGGCGACGCTGAACGCTTCCCGCATCGAACTCCTCGCACAAGGCCACGCGATGATCGGGCAGCTCAACCAAATCACATCCCCTGACCAACTGCTTCTGGATCTGTTCGGAAGCTTCCTCCGCCATTCCGGTGACGAGAATGTTCTCGGGTCTGTGCTTCGCGATCAGTTGGTGGAGAAGTCCCAGGTCGTGGGCAACGCCCTTCCTCAGTTCAAGACCATTCAGGCCCAGGCCCAGGCGATTTCCGCAATCGAGTCCCAGGTTGAAGCCGCCGAGATCGCCCTGCGCGCAAAGCTCCATGCCCATCACCGGGGGGAGTTCCCGCCCTCGTCCTCCTTCCAGAGGCCCGCGCTGAAGCCAACGGAAGTCGAACGCATCCTCACCAAACGTCGGGTCGTCCTCGATCTGCTTGGACAGAGGTTTGATGGCTGGACCTTCGAGGGCATCGAGGAGCTGCAACGCCTGGAGATCACGAGGCGCAGTGGAACAGGTGGCGTCGTCACCCTTGCCCTGGATTGCGAGGTCATGGGGTTGCGATCGGGCATGCGTCGCAGGCTCCAACCGGTGATGGTCTACCAGCTCCAAGGGGAATCGTGGGTGCTGCGGAGGATCGTCAGCAGGGCCCAGGAGGAAGTGACCCGGTGACGACGACACGGGACTGCTACCGAGGCGAGGAGGTCGCCACCATGATCAGGCTGCACTTTGTTATCCCGGTTGCGTACATTCTCGAAATGGGGACCGGTCCTGTGGGTAATCATCAACGCCTTGTGACAGCCCCAATTCCCACGTAACAACCTGATGACCCGAATCGTCGAAATCCGCGACATCGTGTGCCAAGGCATGACTGAGCCTGTGATTTGTCGTGCCGAAGACGGGTTCGATTATGTGGTGAAGGGAAGCTACGCCGGGCGAAGGTCCTTGATTGCGGAATGGGTAGCCGGCCGTCTGGGGCGACTTCTGGGGTTGCCAATTCCCGAGTTTTGCCAGCTTCAACTGGACCCTCGCCTCGTACTGTACGGCGCCAAGACCGTGGAGATCGAACGGCTCGGACGCGGCATTCTGTTCGGGTCCCGCCGTGAATCCGGACTGGTCGAAATCCGGCAGGCGGATATTGCGCTGATCGACTGGGAACTTAGGGCCCGTGTGTTGGCCTTTGATTGGTGGATTGAGAATTCCGATCGCGTTCTGGTTGATGGAGCAGGGAATCCGAATCTGCTTTGGTCAGAGGAGGGCAGCCGCTTGGTGGTGATGGACCACAATCTGGCATTCGACCCCTCGTCGATGGAAGGCTTTGGGAAGGAGCATGCCTTTAGGCACGCTTGCCTCCTATGGAACGAGCCCTTCCGAAGTCAGATGGAATTGGCGTTCCGAGGGGCCCTGACCGAACTGCCGATAATCTGGAGTGAGATTCCGCAGGATTGGACGGAGATCGAATGCGGTCTCACCCTGTCCGGGATCGAATCATCGCTCTGGCGATTCCATCGCGAAGCCGATAAATTCTGGAATTGGTCATGACTCAAGTCGTCTGCAATTACGCGCCGGTGCGCTTTCTCCCGTATCGGGAGGTGGGCGAGTTTGTGAACGTCGGGGTGGTAGTGCACTGCCCTGAGAGCCGGTTCTTCGGGCATCGTCTGGTCACCCGGAGGCGAACAGGTCGGGTGAGCTGGAGGGCTTGAGCCGCGAGTTGGTCCGTCTCGGTACCGGACACACCATGACGCCGACGGATCCCGCGAGGACGGCACAGCTTGTGCGGGAGGAGATCCACCGCTTCCGCGAGATAACCCGTCGACGCGAGGGCCTGCTGCACTTCGGAGAAACTGGAACGATGCTGGCGGACTCGGCCGAAGAGGCGCTGAACGAACTCTTCGGACGCTTTGTCGAACGCCAGTTCGCGCAGCGCCGTGAATATCAGGAAGGCGCCATGCGGGCACGCTTGGGCCGGCTCTTGCGTGACTGGGAACTGGCGCGTCATTACCAAGCCGACAAGCGCGTTGGCGACGACGATTTCCATGTGGTCATGCCGTTTGTCCATTTCCGGGACGACCGGATCGCGAAGGCGGTCCGCCCACTGGACCTGAACAAGGAAGCTGCCTCGGACATTTACCATCACGGCGGAGCATGGGTGAAAAACATGGAACGGCTGAGGAATCGCGATCACCTGCCGCCCGAGGTGATCTTCGCCGTGAGTCTACCGGAAACGGGCAAACGGCTCGATGCCGCTGAGGAGATCCGCGACGAGTTCCAGCAACTGGGTGTCCAAACCGTTGAGTTTGCCGACACCCGGCTCGTTCGCGCTGCGCTGGAAGTGAAGCTAGTTGCCTGATGAGCCACGATCAGGCAATGGGGTCGCATCTTTACATTTTACATTTCGGCGGCCTTGGCACCGGCCTCGGCCTGAGGCGATGCCAAATGCACAATTCATGGACTCGACCCCATTGTTTCCACAGGAGTTGGAGTTCCCAGGCTGCAGTAGTGCTGAGCTCCGCCTCGTGACCTCGCAAGTTCCCGGGGTTGCTTCGCACCCCGGGCTATCGGCTTCACCGCCACCCCAATCCCGACGTCCCATTTCAGATCTGTGAAATCTGTGAAATCTGTGGCCCCAACAGGCGTATCAGGAGTCCGAACCGCAATCTGCGGATCACTCCTCCACCAACCGGAACCATCCGATGGGTGACGTGCCCGCATCGAGGAGGGCCTCGTAGCTGCCGGGTTTGGGCTCGGTGACGCGGGCGGTGTGACGGCTCCATGTGCGCAGGTCGGCGGAGCGTTCGACGTGGAAGATCGCGCCCGGTGACGCTTCCCAACGCAGCCGGAGCGTCGCCGCCGTGGATCCAAGGGCCGTCGGCAACGCGCCGCGATCGCCGCCAGGTTCCTCGACGGCTTCGATGGTCGCGATGCGCAGCGGGCCGGTGACGCGCACTTCGGGAGCCTTGCCCGTGAGCGTGCCGTTGTTGATGAACTCGCGCACGCGGACGATGCCGAGATTGTCGAGCGCGCCGCCAGCGAGGATCGTCAGGCGATCGTCGATCCGCACGGTGGCGTTGGCCGCGGTTTCCATGCGACCGCCGATCTCGACGCCGCCCTCGATGGCCATGGCTCCGGTGAAGCGGAAGCGTCCGCCGGCGCGATTGGCGAGGGTGAAGTTCCCCGTGACCTGCGAGCTGGCGTTGAAGGCGACGTCCAGCGTCCCCAGGTTGAGCGGACCTTCGAGCGCAAGGGTTCCACTGCTGCCGAGGGTCAGCAGGCCCGAACCCGCGAACGGGTCCGGTGCACCGACGTGAATCCGCCCCGAACCCCAGCGCAGCTCCGCGCCGGTCGAAATGTCGAGGACGGGGGAAGGACCCGACCCGGGTCGCAGGAACAGATCGCAGGCATTGCCGGAGATCACGCCAGCGGCGATCTCCATCCGCCCCGACTGGTTCACAATGCCGCTCTGGAAGGTGAGCGTTCCGGTGCCGAGCTTGCGCAAGGTACCACCGAGTTCGACGCGGGCATTGGTGGTCGACTGGGTGAAGGTCACACCATTCGTGACGAGGAGAAGGCCTTCGTTGCGCAGCGATCCATTTCGCAGGGTCAGACTGGCGTTGTCGCGGAAGGCCAGCGTGCCGGCGTTGTGGAGAACACGGTCGACACCCTGAAGTGATCCGCCGATGGAACCGGACGCCCCGGCGAGCACGCGCACAGCGCCGGAACCGCGCCATGTCCCGAAAGTCGATGAGAACGTGACCGCGGCTTCGAGGTCACCGGCACCATCGACGGTCACGCTGGTGAGGGTGACTGCGCCGAGGCGCAACGTGGATGGCACGACCAGCGTCCCGCCGGTGCCGATCAAGCCGCCGGTGACGTCCACGGTTCCCTCCAGCGTGTGCGTGCCGGAGGAGAACTCGATCCGACCCGGACCGGTGATGCGGCCACTGGGCAGGTTGGTGGTGACACTGCCCAATTGGACCCAGGTGCCCACACCCACGGTGAGTTCGCCGGCGTTGAT
>JBIKWS010000017.1:0-15141 GCA_044356195.1 Cyanophyceae cyanobacterium | reverse complement strand
GGGGTGACATCAAGAGTTACACCAACGCTGCCGGCACCGTCGTCCAGATCTCCCGTCCCGAGATCGTGAACCAATGGTCGCTCTGGTGGGGTGTGGCCATGATGGTGGTGGGCTCCCTCGTGTCGCTTTTTGCGAAGCCCGACCTCTTCAAGGCCGCGATCGCCGCGTTCCGGCCGAAGCCCAAGGTCCCTGCCGGGGAAGAAACCGATGTGCTCAAGGACATCGAACTGCCGTTGTGGATGTCGTATGTCGGTGTGCCGATCTTCGGGTTCCTTGGAGTCTGGGTGAGCCATGCGTTCTTCGGCGTGCCCTGGTTGCTGGGGTTCCTGTCGCTCCCCCTCATCATCGTGCTGACGGTCATCTGCACGAACTCCATGGCCCTGACCTCATGGACGCCCACGGGTTCACTCGCGAAGATCACCCAGTTCACGATGGGCGCGATTGATCGATCGAATCCCGCCAGCAACCTGATCCCGGCAGGCATGACCGCGGAGGTCGCGTCGAACGCCGCCAACCTGCTCTCCGACATCAAGCCCGGTTACATGCTCGGAGCCAAACCCCGCCAGCAAGCCATCGGGCATGTGATCGGGATCGTCGCCGGTGCCGTGGCGGCCACGCCGTTGTTCTTCCTCCTCTTCCTCCCGGCCAACAAGGCCGGCATCCGCTCGACCGAGACCCTCGTCACCGATCAGTTCGCGATGCCGGCGGCACTCCAGTGGAAGGGCGTAGCGGATCTCATCGCGCGCGGCGTCAGCAATCTCGCGCCCTCGGCCATCCTTTCCATGATCGTGGCCGCATTGGCTGCGCTGGTCTTCGAGATCCTTCGGATCCGCACCAAGGGCCGGTTTCCCATCTCCTCGGTTTCCATGGGATTGGGAGTCGTTCTTCCTCCTGAAGCGACCTTCACCATGTGGGTGGGGGCGTTCTTCTTCTGGTGGAAGGAACGACAGAAGCCCGCCCCCGGAAGCCGCGCACACGAGACGTGGGTAGCTGGCAGTGAACCCATCTGCGCCGGACTGATCTCGGGCGCCGCGCTCATCGGCATCGGCAATGCGATCGTGAACGTCCTGTTGCCTTGAAAAAGGCCAGCTTCCAGGTCCCGGTCTCCATGACCTTCATGGGGGTACACCGGAGGCGTTGGAGCAGGTAGCCCGGGGTGCGAAGCAACCCCGGGTCCTGGGGCTCCTCGGCCCCCCCTACCCCGGCAGGGGTTGCAGCCTCCCGGATCTTCGCACCCCTGCCGGGGTGCGGATTCCAATGACACCCCATTCCCCGGGTGCGTGCTGCGCACGACCCGGGGCTATCCGCTCCAACGCCTCCGGCGTACAGATCCAGCCGCGTGGGGGCACGCGGCCTTCAATCCACGTGGCTGGAGGCCGAGTGACCTCACCCGGCGTTGGTCCATGATCCCGCCGCGTGGGGGCACGCGGCCTTCAATCATGACCGACCCCGGAAAACAAAAAAAGGCGGTCCGCCGAAGCGGACCGCCCTGAAGGAATCCCGAAGCGCTTACTCCACGCTGCGGAAGTACAGGTTTCCGGAACCCGACGCCGGGGCCACGTACGGGCTCGCGGCACCGGACACGTTCGAGAACGGACCGGAGATCGAGGTCGCGGACTGGAGCGTGCCCGTGTAGGTCACGACGACATTGGCGCCATTGGCACCCACGCTGAGCGTGGGCCGGGGCGGAACAACGCGCACTTCATCGCTCGGCACGTACTTGCCCGGCACACCCACAACGACCCGGAAGGTCGCCGCCAGATCGGCAGCCACCGTCGGGAAGAAGCTGTAGGAAGCACCGGTCGCACCGGCGATGTCGACATAGCCGGCACCATCGTTGCGCTGCCACTGATAGGTGAACGGCACACTATTTCCCTGGCGCTTGACCGTCGCGGCCGCGGAGAACGTGACGTTCTGCGGGGCGGAGCTGTAGGACAGCTTGATGTCCTTGATCACCCAGGACGGGGTCTTGCCCGTCGAGCAGTCATCCCAGCCGCCGAGGAACTGGACGGAGATCTTGTCGCCCGTGGTGAAGTTTCCAAGGATCGCCGTCGTGGTGATGAAGGTTCCGTCGGTGTAACCCGGGGAGTCCGCATTGAAGGCGCGCTGGCCGTTCAGGATGCCGCTGCCCTGGATCGTGCCCGTGGCATAGCCATTGGCCGTGAAGTTCTCGGCAGGAACGTTGGTGTAGCCACCGCCGTTCTTGCTGATGCGGATCTGGCCGCCGTCCCAGCGGTCACCCTCGAAGGAGTACCGGTGCTGGACGCTCAGGCTCACGCTCTGGGTGACGGGAACCGTGTACTCGGGGCTGTTCAACTGCGAGTTGTAAGGACCACCGCAGCCGTCCACGGCGCCGTCGGCGGACCAGACACCCGAGCCGCCGTCATAGAAGAACGGTCCGGGAGGCGCCGGATCCGTATTCACCACCGTGAAGCCGCCGTCATCCGTCGTGAACGACTTGTTGACGAAGGAGGTGGCCACACCAGGAAGGACCGCCGTCTGGTTGCTCGGCTGGGTCGTGAAGGCCACGTCCACGTTCGGATCGACGTAGGTCGAGAGGAACTGGCCCGGGATCGGCTGCAGCTCGGTAGCCGGGGTGGCGTCATTGGCATTGCGCCAGGCGAGACGCAGCCAGTCGCCGCCGCCGCCTTCCTTCAGGAAGACGAGGACCGCGTACTTCTGGCCCGCGTTCAGGCGGATCGGCGTGGCCGTCGTAGCCGTGTCACCCGAGTCGGGTTCGAAGAAGTTGCCGCAGCAGCCGAGTTCGTAGGCGATCGGCGTGGCAGTGGCCGGATCCGGCATCACATCGTTGTTGCTCAGGTACACGCGGGAGGCGTCGTCGGAGGCGACGAAGAAGTAGTAGTCACCCGTTTCGGTCGGCGTGATGAAACCGGACATCTTCGCCATGTAGTTATCGTTGACGTCCGTCGGGAACACCGTGCGGGTGTCGAAGCGACCCGTGAGGGCACCGAGCGTGGTCGGGGTTCCGGCGATGTAGCGCGGGTCCGAAAGGCCGGCCGTGATGCCGGAGTCCGCCGCTCCCGGGATGTTGTTGTAGTGCTCGAAGCGGATGCTGCCCTCCAGAAGCGCCCAGGAGCTGAACGCCAGGGTCGTGCTGGCCACCGTGCTCGACGGGATAACCTGATCCTTCACACCGGTGATGGTCACCGCGTAGGTCGTACCGGGGGTCTGCTTCGCGGTGGTGAGGATGACGAAATTGTCACCCGGCATGCCGGCCGGGGCGGACAACGCCGCAGCGGTGATGGCGAGACCCGGGATGTTGTAGTTCGCCGGGTTCGCGGCAGAGACAGGATCCAGGGACTCGGAGAACCAGATCTTGACCTTGTCGAGGGTATCCATGCCAGCGGCATACTGCGCCACCGGGGCAGTTGCATCCGGAGCAACCACCGTGATGTTCACAGGGGCGCTGGTGGTGGATCCGTAAGGATTGGAGATGACGACAGAGTAGGCGCCAGCATCACCGAGGGTGAGACCGGGGTAGCTCAGCGTGGCGGACGTCTGGCCGCCGATCGGCGTACCGTTCCGGGTCCAGGTGTAGGTCAAGGGAGAATTGCCAACCGCGGCAACGCTCATCGCGAGCGTGTTACCGGCCATGAGGGTGCGGGCAGGAGCCGTCGGTCGCCGGGTGATGCTGGGAGCAGTCTCCGCAGAGGAATACAGGGACTGGACCTGCGCCGCCGTCAGTGCGGTGGTGAACACGGCGACTTCGTCGATGTTGCCGCGGAAGAAATCGCCCCCGGTGTTGAAGATGCCGCCGCCGCCGATGTTGAAGAAGAAGGCGCTGGTGCCGTAGCTGGTGATCGGACCGGTCAGGCGGCCGATCTCCACGCCGTTGGCGTAGACAACCAAGCTGTTCTCGTTGCCGGTAACAGCAAAGAAGCCCCACTGGTCGTCAGCGAACGGGAACGGTGCCTTGATCTGACCACGGGCGCTTGTCCAAAGCTCGATGTTCGCGCCGTTGTCGGCATCACCGAATTCGAAGAGGTCGTTCTGACCGAAGTAGCCACCACGGCCGCTCTTGATCGCGCCGCGGCGGATCCAGCCGACCACGGTGAACTCGGTGAGGTCATTCATCGTGAGCGGCGTGCCGACAAAGCCGGCGGAACCATTGAAACCGCCACCGACGTTAGCCGCCGGGAAACCCGACTGCGAAGGAGGCTTGGGACCGTCCGAACCGGCGCGCATGCCGGGGTTGTAGGAACCGTCGAATGCCGAACCGGCGCTGCCGGAATTGACGGCCACCGGCAAGGTGGTCGGAGGCGTGTACGCACCTTCATTCAGGCGGTAGTAGGCCAACGGGTTCTTGGCCGTCACCAGGTTCTGATACGGAGTCGTCGGGGTTGCCGAGGTGCCATTGGCGTAGTGCGCCGCGATGTCAGCATCGGAGAGCGCCGTGGGATACAACGCGACCTCGTCGGCCGAACCATTCCACCAGAACGCGCCGTCGGCGCGGGCACCGATGGCAAAACCGCCCGACTGACCCGGGACGTAGCTGGTCTGGGCCACTTCGGCGGCCTTCGCACCGTTCACAAACAACTTCGCCATCGCACCGTCGTAGGTGGCGACAACGTGATACCAGGTGCCGGGGCTGGGAGCGCCGCCGCCCGTGATGTTCACGGAGGTCGCCAAGCCATTCCGGTTGTACATGCGGAGGTTCCAGCCGGTGGCCGACTGATAGATCAGCCATCCCGAGCGGGGATCGCCAAATGCACCCGCAGAGATCGCGCAGGTCAGCGCGCCGCCCTCAAGCGCCACGCCGGGATTCAACCAGGCCTCGACGGTGAACGGCGCCGCCGGATGCATCGCGGGGATGAACGGCACCAACGTCTGGCAGTTCGCCGTCGCATCATACGTCGCTCCGGATTCCGTTGTCCCAGCGAGCGCTCCAGGAGTACTGGGATGCACCGCCGTGCCAAGGTAGTAACCCACGGCAGAGTCACCCAGCGAACCGATGTTGGAAGCCACATCGGCTGGGGGTGGTTGAACGGTCTCGCCAAGGCGCCAATAGGCGACAGGGCCGAGGCTGGTAACCGTGGAGGGATAATCCGCTCGCACGGCGGTGGCGACGCTGGCGACCAGCGCGACCATCCCGGTCAGACTTCTCAGTTGGATTTTCATGGGATCTTCTTGGGCTCACGGCGCTCAGGGGCCGAGTGGCGGTCCCCTGTTTCCCTCAACCGACGCTGAATCGGCCGCGTGGATCCCTCGAACCTTGGGGGCTGAAGCGATCCAAAGGTCGGTTCAAATTCGGAAAGTGATTTTCCCGTGAACTAACGACCTCATCTTTCGGTCCCAAGACGGCTAGTCAACGGACATCCCCCCTCTGGTACGATTTAGCACTCCAGTCGAAGAAACCGTGCACACCACATTCTGCGGTTTTCCATGAGGGATCTTCATCTGATCGACGATTGCGCAGTCAGGGCAAATAACGACAAAGCCCCGTTCCACAAACAGCGGAACGGGGCTCATCGAATTTCCGGGGGAGATTCCCCTCGGGAGTGCGCAACCTTACTGGCGCAACCGATAGTACTTCGCCACACCGCTTGCGGGCACTTCCAACGGACTCGCCGCCCCGGCGACATCCGAGAAACCACCGTTGAACGTGTCCGAGGACTGCAACGTTCCGCCCGTCCAGGTCAGGCGCAACCCGGCCGCCGTGCGTGCGAACCCAAGATCGGAGATCGCCGCCGAGGTGGCCGCATCAAAGTGCGCCTTCACCTGTGATGCCGAAAGGCTCCGACGATAGATGGCAACCTCGTCGATGCCGCCAGCGAAGTTCTCCGCCCAACCGCTTCCCGTGGAACCAATGGCCCAGTCACCGTCCGGGGAAGAGACCGCGCCCTTCGCGTCAGCCGTACTTCCGATCTGGACGCCGTTACGGAACAGACGCCAGGTCGATCCGTCGTACGTGCCGACGAGATGGACCCACTGATCGGAACCGAGATCCGACCCGACCGAAGCCCGGGTTCCATGGAATCCGGTTTCGTCCACCGATCCCACCACGTACTCGGTCCCGCCCTCGATGCGGAGGGAGACCTCATTCGGCAGCAACAGGGAACCCGCGAGGGTGATCCCACGTTCCGCCGCGTTGAAGTCCGAGGGAATGGCCGGGCCATGCGAAATGATGCGGGCCACGCTGTCCTGAGTCGCCTCGGGCTTGATCCAAGCCTCGAGAGTGATCTGGCCGGTGATGTCGAGCGGTGCCGGATTATTGAGCGAAACGAAATTCCGCGCGCCAATCGCCACTGCCGTGTTGCCGGCCGCAACGCCGGGACCCACGGGACCGACGGCGTCGTTGAGTCCATTCACCACGCTGCCGTCGGCGACGGCACCGACCGTGCCACTGTTGGCTACGGGGGCGGGGGCGGCCTCGTTGAAGCGGAGGTAGGTTGCCGGAAGGGTTGCGCGCTCGCGGGTCTGGTCGGGCGAATTCGCCACGTCGAAGGCCGCGGTGTAGACCAAGGTCTCGTAATTGACGTCCGGTCGGGCATTCGTGCCGGACTGGTAGTGCGCGAGGATCTGTTCGGGCTTGAGGACGTAATTGTTGTAGATCGCCAACTCGTCGACGCCGCCCTCGTACGCGTTGTTGCCCAACCCGGAGGCAATGTTGTACCCGCCAATGCCGATGTCCGAAGGCGTTCCCGGAGGCGTTCCCTGACCGTCCTCGGGAACCGCACGGTTTGCCGCGTAGAGCGCATTCTCGTTGCGATCAACCTGCACGCCGTCGACATAGGCCGTCAGGATGCCTTGGAACTGATGATTGCCGTTGCCGCCCGGGTCGCCGTTGTCGACCTGAGGTTCCCACGTCACGACCAAGTGCTGCCAGCGGCCAACCACATATGGCACCTTGGTCACCACGTCCTGCCCGGAGCTACCGTTTCCGGTGAACATCCGGAAATTCCACCCAAGGCCTTCGCTGGCCGGGTAGGTTTCGTTCGGGTTACGCTGGAAGATCACCCAACCCGTACGTCCGCTGCCACCCACCATGCGGTTGGCAATGGGGGACTGCCCCCCCTGACGATCGCGCGTCGGGCGCAGCCAGGCTTCCAAGGTGAAAGGCACACCCGCGTTCGGGTTGTTGGCCTCGCTGAAGGGGATCGAAATGGGCGAGTTGCCATTCCGGCTGTGGAAGACCATCGAACGGTCTTCGGGACGTCCAACCAACGCTCCGGGGGCAGAATACCGCACCTCGGGGGAAGCCGTACCATTGCTGGCGGCGCGCGTGTCACCCGCATTGACCACTCCGCTGGAGCCCGGAGCCGTCTCGCCAAGGCGGAGATAGAGGCTGGGCGCGTCCGACTGGATCAACGTGGCGTAAGGCGTCGTGCGGCTTGCGTTCGTGCCGTTCTGGTAATGCGCGAGGATCTGCGCATCGGAGAGCTTCGCCGGGTAGTAGGCGAACTCATCGACAGCGCCAAACCAGGGATTCACTGCGCCCCGGTTCTCCGCATTGCCATTGCCGTTGTTGTAATTTCCAAGTGCCAACCCAGGCTGGCCGTTCACTGCTTCCGAAGGATC
The DNA here is from genome assembly GCA_044356195.1 of Cyanophyceae cyanobacterium. GTDB lineage: Bacteria > Verrucomicrobiota > Verrucomicrobiia > Limisphaerales > UBA9464 > UBA6176. The sequence goes on along the minus strand of JBIKWS010000017.1, from coordinate 7,602 downwards.
GTGATCATCGGTGCAGGGCCCGTAGCCGGGCTTCGAGTCGTTCTCCCAAGTCTTCGTGTTGGCGAGCACACCGTCGATGTACATTTTCAAGGTGCTGCCCACGCCAGCGTCACCCACGGGGTCATAGACCGTCACCACGTGCTGCCACTTCCCCATCGTGAACGGAACGGCACTTTGCACATCCAGTGCCGTGCTCGTATCGACGCCGCTGTACATCCGGAAGTTCCAGCCCAACCCGGATTCCGAACTGGTGTTGTCCGCGCTCGGACGCCGCTGGAACATCACCCAGCCCTGCCGCGGTCCGCCTTGCGTCCAACGGTTGGCCACCGGCGACATTCCGTTGCCGCTTTGGTCTGAGGAGGGCAGGAACCAGGCCTCGACGGTGAACGGTTGGTTGGCAGGGCGGTTGAGCGCCGCATTGAAAGGAACCGAGGTACGGGTCGTGAAGTCGAAGAAGGACGCACGGCTGGAATCGCCCGCAATCGCGCCAGGAACGGACCGGACCACACCCGTGGGCAGGTCATTGGTGGCGTTCGCGGCAGCACCGAGGCTGCCACTGTTGAGGTTGATCGCGGAGCGAACCGTGGAGTCGTTCAGGCGGTAGTACGCATCGGGGCTGTCGGTAAGGACGGTCGACGGATAGTCCGCGCGCATCGAAAGCGCGGCCAGGATCGCCGGCAACAGGAGCGCCGAGCGAAGCAGCGGATGGGTGGGTGATGTCTTCATATCAGTTTTTCCCGTCACACCGACAGGTCGGAGTCGGGCCTGCCACAGAACGGAGTTGGGCCACCGTCTACATCCGGTCATTGATGTCAACACAAAGGCCGGACCAAGGCATTTTGTTGACGATTCGTGACACTGGCGCCACCGGAGAATGGTCCGGGACCGCACCGGCATCGTCGCCCCACCGTCAGCGCGGGCGTCATTATGACGGCTGTTCGCCCGGGCGTGAGGGCGCACAGGGGCGCACGGTATCGACATGGCCGCTGCTTGCCGGAAACACCGCTGGAGTGAATCGTGCGCCGTGCGGAATCAACCAGAGGAATTTGCCGGAACGGATGCCATCGAGGTGCGCGGAGCCCGCGAACACAACCTCAAGGACATCTCGGTGGACATCCCCCGAGGGAAGTTCGTCGTCGTCACCGGCGTGAGCGGCAGCGGCAAGAGCACGCTCGCCTTCGACCTGTTGTTCGCCGAGGGACAGCGTCGCTTCCTCGACTCGATGAGCGCCTACGCGCGCCAGTTCGTCGAGCAGATGGCCCGGCCCGAGGTGGATCGCATCAGCGGGCTCCCACCCACCGTCAGCATCGAGCAGACCACCTCGCGTGGCGGCGGGAAGAGTACCGTTGCGACCGTCACGGAGGTGTACCAGTTCCTCCGCCTCCTTTTTGCACGGATCGGCGTGCAGCACTGCCCGGACTGCAGTCTCCCGGTAGCGGCCCAGACCCGAGATGAAATCCTGGCCACACTCTGTTCGGAATCCAGGAAGCGCGGAAGACTCAGTCTGCTCGCCCCGATGGTCCGCAACCGAAAGGGATTTCACTTTGAAATCCTGAGCTGGGCCACTCGCAACGGATACGACGTCCTCCGGATCGACGGTGAACTTGTCCCGACAGCCAGCTTCATCCGACTCGACCGCTTCAAGGAGCACGACATCGAAGTGGTCATCGGGGAGGTGAAACGCGGAGCAACCCCAGACGACGACCTCCGCAAACTCGTGGAGACAACGCTCACCGCCGGAAACGGCGTCCTGATGGCCATGGATGGGAAGGCCGAGCTGACCGTGCACTCTACCGATCGGGCCTGCCCAAAATGCCGGAAAAGCTTCGCCCCACTCGATCCCAAGAACTTCAGTTACAATTCGAGCCAGGGCTGGTGTCTGCGATGCCGTGGATTCGGTGAACTCTTCCACCTGCCGGACGTCGACCGCGGAGCCAACGCCGACGCCGTCGAGGAGAACTGGTGGCGCTGGGCCGAGGGCAACCGCGAGACCTGCCCGGAGTGCCTGGGGGGTCGGTTGCGCCCGGACGCGCGCGCGGTCCGCCTGCCCCTCTGCGTGCCGGTGTCCAAGGCATCCCCGAAATCCGCTCTCTCCGAAGAGCCCAACATCGACGCCTTTGCCTCCACCACCGTCTCCGAGGCCTTTGCCTGGGCTGACCGGGTGAAAGCGTCCGACCGCAGCGCCGTCATTGCCCGCGACATCCTTCCTGAAATCCGGGAACGCCTCCGCTTCCTTTGCGAGGTCGGGCTTGGCTACCTGCAGCTCGGCCGTTCCATCACCACCCTTTCTGGCGGGGAGGCACAGCGCATCCGGCTCGCGGCCCAATTGGGCTCCAACCTTTCGGGCGTCCTGTACGTCCTCGACGAACCGACAATCGGACTCCACAGCCGCGACAACGACCAACTTCTGGATGCCCTCGCACGCCTCCGGGATCGCGGCAACTCCCTGGTCGTCGTCGAACATGACGAGGAAACCATGCGACGTGCGGATCACATCATCGACCTCGGGCCCGGAGCCGGCGTCCGCGGAGGCGAGATCGTGGCCGCAGGAACACTCGCCGAACTGAGCCAGCATCCCACTTCCATCACCGGGGCTTGTCTCCGGGACCGTCCAGGCCATCCCGCGCGCGGCACGCGTCGCCCTGTGGATGCCACCGCAAAAGCCGGGTGGCTGACCCTCCATCACGCCGGGCTCCACAACCTCTCGGATGTCACCGGCCGCTTTCCACTCGGCCGCTTTACCGTCGTCACCGGCGTCTCCGGATCGGGCAAGAGCACGCTCGTGAAGGATTGCCTCTTTCCTGCCGTCACCGAGGCCCTCGCCAAGGGAAAGGCTGCAAAAGGCCGCACGCGCCTCACCGGATTCGAGGAACTCACCGCCGTCCACGAAGTCGACCAATCCCCCATCGGCCGCACCCCGCGTTCAACGCCGGCGACCTACGTCGGATTCTTTGACCACATCCGCGAGCTGTTTGCCTCCGCTCCCGAATCCCGCCTCCGGGGGTACGGCCCAGGCCGATTCAGTTTCAATTCCAGCCAGGGACGCTGTCCCCAGTGCGAGGGAACCGGCTTCATCGCGCTGGAGATGAACTTCCTGCCCCCAGCCCAGGTGCGTTGCGACACCTGCCGAGGCCGACGCTTCAACCCGGAAACCCTCGACGTTCGTTGGAACGGAAAATCCATCGCCGACGTCCTCGACCTTTCCGTTGCCGAAGCCATCGAGTACTTCGCCGCACACCCGAAGATGCGGCGTCCGCTCGAAGCCTTGCGCGACACCGGTCTCGACTACCTCCGCCTGGGCCAGACCAGCCCTACGCTGAGCGGTGGTGAAGCCCAACGCATCAAGCTTGTCTCACACCTTCTCACCGGCCTGAAGCCCAGCCCTTCCGAGGGCTTGCCGACGCGTGGACATCGCGGAGGTGCCCGCCGTGACCTGTTCATCCTCGAGGAACCAACCATTGGCCTTCACCTTCAGGACGTGCGCCGTCTCGTGGAGGTGCTCCAAAGGCTCGTCGATGCGGAACACACCGTCATCGTGATCGAACACAACCTGGACCTCATCGCGGAAGCGGATTGGGTCGTCGACCTGGGACCCGAGGGGGGAGCAGGCGGAGGCCACATCATCGCCGAGGGGACCCCGGAAGATGTGGCCAAGGTGCGCGCCTCACACACCGGTCGGTACCTGAAGGACTTCCTCCGTCCTGTCGGAAGACGGTGATCGCTTCAGAACCGTTGCGCACCGCACCGCGCGTCCGCTCACCGCGCCAACCTATAAAACTTCGCTTCGCCCGCTTCCCCGAGCGAATGCGGGCCGCGGACCACAGGACCGGGAACCTCCGTCCACGGGCCAGTGGGAGTCGGAGCCTCTTCAAGCAGGAACCCGCCGCGTTGCCACGCAAGGTGACGTGAACTGCCCTCCACCAGGTCCAGCACCGGCCGCTCACTGCGCGGCTGGGCGACAGCCAGCGACAGGCCCATGGTGATGTCCGAGGAACGCGCTTGATAATTGTGCGCCTCTACGGCCAGCACGTTTTCCCCGGCCACAAGGAACCCATCGCCCGAAACCTCGAACACATCGTCGCAGGTCGCATCCCCACCGCACGGAAAGGTGACCGCCAACGTCGTCGGGTCGATGGGAGCCGGCGCCTCCGGCATCCGCACGCGATAGATCTCGCGTCCATTCAGGTACACGACCGCTCCATCGTCGATCCGGCCAACAAAACGCAACTGCGTTCCCGGCAGGAGGGTCGCAACCTGAAAACGGGTACGGAAGTAATACGCGAGGTGCGGAAAGCCGGTCGAACGGTTGTAGCCGGTGACACGCGTTCCCACGGGCTCCACACCGTTTGCAGGGCTGTTCCTTGATGGGATGACAACCCACAAGACCCCGTTGCCCGGGCCACCCCACGAGGCATCGGAGTAGCTTGGTGTCGTCCATGCGTTCCCGCTCTGGCTGCCACCATCAAAAAACCGCCAGGTCGCATCCATGGCGACGACCTCTTCCGGAACGGCATAATTGGCCGTGAGCATCCGTCGCAGCGTGGAGCGTCGAACCTGTCCATCCACGGCTGAAACCGTGACCGCCTGGTAGTAGTACTCGGTTCCGGGATTCAGCCCTCGGATCAAAGCGGCATGATTCGTCGACGGCCCCGCCTTGACGGGCGTGGTCTGCCCAAGATCGGTGGTGGGTCCGTACTCCAGCTGTGATGAACCCGGCTCCACCGTCGTCCATGTGACCGATGCCGAGATGTCGTCCGGATAGGCCGTCAGGTCGTTGATATAGGAAGGAAGGGGCCTCGCGAAGACTCCCAGATGACTGCCCACCGTCCGCTCCTTGCCGGAATCGGCCACCGCGCTCGGCTGGTTGATCCGGACGGCTTGGCCCGTGCTCGACTCCATCGCCATCGTCGCGGATCCGCCGCCATCCATGTTCACTGCGTCGTAAGCTCCCACGAGCAACATCCATGCTCCCGTTTCATAGTCCAACGCGCCGCTGCTGTGGTCCTGTCGTCCATCAATGGACATCAGATAGAGGAAGCGGCGGTCCACAGACACCCCGATTGCCGTGCGCGGATTGGTGCCATGAATGAACCCCGGCCGGTTCAGGTATTGCCGACCAATGTTCACGCCGTTGACCACGACAGGATAGTCGCCGGTCACCGCGTTGTGGATCCCCTCATTCGAGATCGCGGGCCAATTCGTGTGGATCACCCGAACCCCATTGGTCGCATCGAACACAAACGAGGCCGTGTGCTGGGAATTGTTCTGTGGCGAGACCACCAGCCCACCGGAGACCTGCAACCCCGAGACGTACATCGGCGTGCCCTCGGGCAGGTAATACTCCTGCGGGTCGAAGAAGTTCGCATTGATGGCCACCTGCACCCCGTGGTTCACCACGAAACGACTGACCGTCATCCCCGCCGTCTCTCGCGAGCCCGCCACGAAGTTCGTGATCCGCGGTGACGGCAGGAGGCGGATGTCCGGATCGCGCAGGTCGATGCGCAGGCAGTACATCGCCATGCGGTTCTGGAAGTCACCGGCCGAAACCAGGTTGGTTCCGCGCATGAGTTCCACCCCCTTGAACAAAGGTTCCCATTCCGAAATGGAGGGCGCGGCCGTCAACCGCGTCAGGACACCGCACACCACGAGGAACCGCAGAAGCACGACCATCGGCCATGCGGCAGAAACCGACTGCTTGGACCCACCCTCGCGGGCGCAACCGAACTCAAGATTGTTCATGTGCTAAATCCTCTGAAATCCATGCCTACCGACCACTATAGCGATACCCATACCCACCGATCGGATCCCGCGTATACGCCGCGTTGAACCCGTCGTAGTAGATGGGGATCAGCGCCACACGACCATCAACAAACCCAACCACGCTCTCCGCATCGCGATAAAAGGGAGCATTCCTCTTGCCGGTCCGGCTCCGATGCCACGAAAGCGGCCCATGAGCGGTCCATTCCATCATCAGGAGCGTCTTCTTTGGATCGGCAATCGAACCCACCTGCCATCCCGCAATACTGGGCGCGCCCGGAATCGTCACGCCGTTGAAGCAATAACTGCCATAGTCGAACCGCGCGGTCTGGTGAAAGGGCTGCGGATCCGTGTACCCGCGATCCTCGGGACACGCAAATACCCGATCCGCGGCCGAGGACGCCCCCTGGATCCCCGCATGCGATTTCACCTGTTCCTTGTACCACCACTGCAGTTCGCCCATCCCCTCCTGCGGTGCAGGCAAGGTCTGGCCATGGTCGTTCGAAAACGAAATCACCGCCTTGGTGACCACACGGAGATTTTCCTGACAAACCGCGAGATTGGATCGATTGCGAGCCTTCTCCATCGGGACCCATACCAAGGCGGCCAGGATCACCAGGACCGACGCCACAGTGACCAGGTCCACCATCGCAAAACCGGCAAGCGGGCTGGAGGAACGGACATTCATGTCATCGCGTCGGAGCCAATCGCTCGTACTGGGTTTCAAAGCGTTCCCCCGCCGCATCGGTGCGCGACACGACACCGCCATGCAACAAACCCCGCTCCATCATCAACGCCAGATTGATGTAACGGGGAAGGTAACCCGGACAGAACGCCACCACCTTGGGCTGGATGACACCGAGTTGGCCACGTTGCTCCTCGCTGAGAAGGGGCGGTCCCATGAAGGAGACAATCACATCCCCCGCCTTCGACCGGCGCATCAACTCGAAGAAATCCCCGGGCGGCACCTGGACCATCCGGAGCGGATCCACCTGGAACCGTCGGACGACATCGGCCTTTGCTCCCGCCCTCCCGAGTTCTGCGTGGAACCCCGACAACGCGAGATCGACCGCCTTCTGCGGGAATTCCTCCGTGTCCCGCGCCAACACAACCACACGCCCGGTGGATCCCCGCAGGCGCAGGGTCTCCAAGGCCATCTCCTTTCCAATGCGCTCGGGCACCACCGTATCCTCCGAGGGAGGAAGGGACCCGAATGTCCACACCATCACTGCGACGGCAACCACCGCGCCCAACGCAGACGGAATCAGCAATCGCCGTAAGACAGCCATGATCGGATGCTCAAACCCTTCAGAAGATTCCCCGCGGCTTGGAGAACACCACGTTCGTCAGTCCGGCAGCAATCGACTCGCTGATGGCGGTCCGCAGTCCCGGGGTCTTGGCGTTCCTCACGCTGCCGTCGGCGAACGACAGACAACCGCTCTTGTTGTGCACCTGCTGGTCCCATGAAGCATCGATCGAGTTCCCAAGGAACCGGCTCCACGAGGGATCGAATCCGCCGCCACCCCCATTCACGTTGAAATCCCCTGAAAGGATGGTGATGGGCTTTTGGTAGTCGACCTGCGTCCCGACGAAATAGCTGACATTCGCGAGGCCATCGAGGTCCACCCAGTTGGTTCCGGCCTTGCGCTCCTTGTCCGCCGTACAGATCAAGACCCGTGGGGCAGCCAGCTCGTTGGACGCCACACGGAAGTGGTCTGTCCAGTCTGGCGAACCCATCGACCCGCCATTGGTGTACGAGAGCTGCCAAGGCAACTTGTCGTTCTTGTCGTTGGCCCAGACCCGGAACCCGAGGGAAACCTGGCGTTGGTTGTTGAGGCAAACCGT
>JBIKWS010000407.1:0-4507 GCA_044356195.1 Cyanophyceae cyanobacterium | reverse complement strand
GACTACGACTACCGGGCGATGTACCGGTCGCCCAACGTCGACGTTGTCCACATCACCTCCCCCAACAAGGTGCACGTGGAGCAGTCACTGGCCGCACTGGCCGCGGGAAAGCACGTCGTCTGCGAGAAGCCGCTGGGCATGAACCCACGTGAAACCCAACGGGTGCTGTCCGCGCTGAAGAAGCGTTCTGCGCCGGTCTTTGCGGTGAATTATATGTGCCGGTTCTTTCCGGCCGTCCTCCAGATGCGGGCCATGGTCCAGCGCGGGGACATCGGACGCGTCATTCACGTTCAAGGACACTTCTTCCAGGACTGGCTTCTCAAGGACACCGATTACAACTGGCGCGTCCTCGCATCGGAAGGCGGTCCACTGCGGGCGATCGGGGACATCGGGACACACTGGATCGACACGGTGTCCTTCATCCTCGGGACCAAGGCCGAGGCCGTCTTCGCCCACACCGAGACGTTCCACAAGACCCGCAAGCGGCCCCGCACGGAGCTCAAGACCTTCGCCAAGGCCGATCCCGCCGACCTCGTGGCGTATCACGTCGACACCGAGGATTTCGGTTCGCTCCTCCTGCGCTTCGGCAAGGCCGATCACGGGTTCGCAGACAACGTCCATGCGAACGCATCCGTTTCACAGGTTGCCGCCGGGTGGAAGTGCAGCCTCTACATCGGCATCTACGGAACGACCGGCTCGCTCCAGTGGGAATTCCAGAACCCCAATGAAATCCGCGTCGGACGGCGCGATACCCCAGACACAATCCTTCAGAGGGGCACCGCCGGCTTCACCGAGGACGTCGCCGGGTTCACGGACTACCCGGGCGGACACCCCGAGGGATTCCCGGATAGCCACAAGATGAACTACCGGGCGATCTACCAGCACATCGCCTCCGGCCGGCAAACCCCGGTGCTCTTCGCCACCGCCGAGGACGGACATCATGAGGTCCGCCTCTGCGACGCCGTCTTGAAAAGCAGCCGCCAGAAGAAGTGGGTCAAAGTTTGAAGTCCGAAGATTCAAGTCTGAAGCCTGGCAGTCTCCGGCTTGACCCACCGTTACTACATCATCCAATTTCCCCCAATGCTTCGTACCAAATCCGACCAGAGCGAGAGTCAACCTGTTCCAACCTCACGGATCCGGACCGTCGTCGCGATTGTCTTTACGAGTTTGGCCCTGGCTGCGTGCTCGGACCCGGGCGATCCACTGCCGGGCGGCTACTTCATCTTCAAGGCGGGCTCATCGGAGGTGTATCTCAACGAGCCCAAGTACAATGGCAGCATCCCAAAGCTGGGGACCGATCTCCTGGAGATCGGAAACCACGACGAATTCATCTTTGGCCTCAGCGGAAATGCCCGAGGAACCACTCCCGGATTCTTCCTGCTGGATACCAAGACCGGAGCACTGCAGGTGGGACTGACCGAGACGAACTGGCTGGCTGCCACCGCCGCCGCCGGGATCCCGCAACCGCCCGACTTGGTGGACCCGACCCGCAAGAAACCAATCAAGCAATGAGGGGAAGGCGCCTTCGAACCCTTACCCCCACTGCAATCCGGGTTGGCGGATGGCCTTGAGAGCTTCGAGGACGCCCATGCCCTTGCGGGCTTCGGCGGCGAGTTCGTCCGTGCGCTTCTGCCAGAATGTCGCCTCGGCTGGGGTCGGCAGATAGGGCTTTTCGTGGGGCACGGCCTGGCCAACCAGCATGGCCAGGTACCCATCCATGCCGAAGGAATTCGACGGGTGGACCAAGGCGGTACCCGCGACCACGCTGGGGCCGTTCTCGCGGTAGAACTCGATGATGTCCTCGGCCGCATGGAGCGCCGTGTCGTTCCGGCAGGCCTGCCAGAAGGGCGTGTTCAGCCGCGTGTTGAACTTGTAGTGCACGGCCAGGAAGTTGCGGATGTCATCCCACTGATCCCCGTTGTAGCGATTGTACAACCGGGCCATCGAGGGAGGCGGTTCGCACAGGCTGTCGGCGAGGGAATCCGCCAGGGAACTGGCCTCGACGCAGATCACCTGAAGCGCGGTGGCCTCCAGCGGCTCCACAAATCCCGCCGAGTTGCCCATGGCCACGACGTTTCCCACCCAACTGCGCTGGTAACGACCGGACCGGAACTTCACGACGCGGGTACGGTCGGCCGGGATTCTTGGATTCTTGCGCAACAGCTCCGCACGGGCGTCGTCGTCGGAGATGAATTTCGACGAATAAACGTACCCGCGGTTGATGAAGGTCTCGTGTTCGATCTGCCACGCCCACCCGCAGTCCATGGTCTCCGCGGTCGTGAACGGGTGGACCGGCTCGGTCGTCCGCTGCCATCCACCAATCACCGCGCGATCGCAGAAGAGCGAGTCGGTATAATCGATGAAGGGTTCCTGCAATTCGCGCCCCAACAGTTCCGAGCGGAACCCGGAGGCGTCGATGTAGAGGTCCGCCGTGTGCCGCGTGCCATCCTCGGCAATCAATGCAGCAATTCCTTCCGGCCCACGTTCGGCGCGGACGGTGGCATCGGTCAGGTTGACACCGAGAGCGAGGCACTGCTTCTCAAGCCACCCGACCAGCTTGACGTTCTCGATGTGGAAGGCGTGGTTGTTGTGGAAGCGCGGCAAGCCGTTCGGCTGCCTCGGAAAGGCGCGATCCTGCGCCATATGGGCGGAGGCGTTGCCCAGCCACGGTTGGTCGTCCCGGTAGTAGAACCCGTTGTTCCGGGCCATCTCGGGAAGGTGCTTCTGAAACTCAAACGCGAAGGAGTAATAGAAGTACGGACGTGGACCCCAAAGGAACTTGATCCCCAGCTTCCAGGTCGGTTCAGCCGTGGAATAGAACTCGCCCGGCTTCAGCTTCAGGTACTCGAAGAAATGCCGCGGGAAGACGGCGGTGGTGCCTTCGCCCACGCCGATGATCCCGATGTCCGGGCTTCGAAGCACCTTCACCTGCAAGTGCGGCAGCTTGCGTTTCAGGGTCAGGGCCGCCATCAACCCGGCACTTCCGCCACCCAGTACGATGATTGAACCGATTCTCATGGGGATCCCGAAAGAATGACGCGGCGGGGGACAAACCCACAAGATGGGATTGCCCTCCGCCGCGTTGCTATGCCTTCAGCAAATCAGGGCCGGACCAACTTGTAGAAGCGGTCCGCTGCGGTCGCCACCGGCGTCACCTGGAACTCACCCGTCGTCAGACCCGTGGCCACCGGCACCCAAGTCTTGAGATCCGGAGAACCCAGCAGGTCGTACGCGCCGGAGGTCGGCACCGTCCAACGCAGGGTCAGACGATCCGCAGCGCTGTCGTAGAGGAAGCCCGTGATCTCGGGCGGCATGGCGGGCGGCGCGTAGCTTGGAGCTTCCGCGGTGTAGAGAGCCTTGATGGCTTCGGCAGTGAGCGGCGCGTCATAGACGCGGACACGGGCGATGCTGAGCGATCCGCGGGTACCCACCGTGGCCCCACCCGCAGCATCCGTCTGACCGGCGACACGGAAGACCAACGGCCGTCCGCCATCCGGCAGGTTGTCGTTGGAGTGGGTGGAAAGCGGCCCCGGCATCACTCGGGTCGTCGCCGGATCACCGTTGGAGTAGACCACCGCCGCCGACGTTGACGGATCGTAGGTGTAAGCCACATGCGTCCACTGGCCCGTCACCACCTTGCCGGTCCAACCGATGTCGTAAGCACCCCACTGGCCAACGGCACCGAAAGTCCCGTTGCTGCCATGATTGAAGGAAACATTCGACCCATCCGGTCCACCGCGGCGGCCGAAGCTGAAGATCGTCTCTTCGCCCGCCGCTTCCGGGTTGAAGATCCACGCATCGATCGTGCGCGGAGCGTCGCCCGTCACGAAGAGCGGGACAACCGGGCCGTCCATCACCGAGGAACCGTCGAAAGTCACACCCTTAACGCCGGCCACCGACTCGACCAGTGGAGCATTGTCCGCCTTGAAGGAACCACCCAGGCCGCCGCTGTTGGGCCAGGCCGCCAAGGTTCCAGCGGCAAGTGCGCTGCTGTTCAGGTCGACCAACTTGCCGATCGCCGTGGGCGACGGGAGGCTGGAGGCCACCGCCGGGTTCGAGCCACGGACCACTTCCTGGCCGTCGCTCATGCCGTCGCCGTCCGAGTCGCCATTCAGTGGATCCGTGGCTGTCTCGGCACCATCCAGCAGTCCGTCCTGATCCGTATCCGAAATCAGCGGCTTCGTCGGGGCTGGCACTCCGGCGACCATCCGCTTCACCTCGGCGCCATCGCTCAGTCCGTCACCATCGGCGTCCGGATTGTTCGGCGGGGTCCCACCGTTGTATTCCTCAAGGTTCGTCAGGCCATCGCTGTCGCCGTCCAACGCCGCATCGGCCGCGTTGGTCGGGCTGAGGATGTCCGGGAACTGGCGCTCATACCACGTCGGCAACCCGTCGTTGTCCGTGTCCACCAGACCAAACTCGTCCTGTTCGGAAGCGAACTTGCTCGCGATCTCGGTGCCATCCAGCGTCCGGTCATGGACCCGGATGCGCGCGATGGTCATGGAGC
>JBIKWS010000406.1:0-4509 GCA_044356195.1 Cyanophyceae cyanobacterium | reverse complement strand
ACGGCGACGGCGAACCGGTAGCCAGGGCACTGAACGCGGCGGGTTGACCGGCGACGACGGTCTGCGGCGTGGGCGTGGTGGTGAAGGTTGGTTGCGTCCAGACCGTGAGTGTGACGGGCGCGGAAGTGACGGAGCCTGCAGCGTTGGAAGCGACCACGCGGTAGGCCGCGGCGTCATTGGTCGAGGTGGTGTCGAAGATGAGCGAGGCGTTGGTGCGGCCGACGAAGACGGCGTCGTTGCGGAGCCATTGGTAGGCGAGTGGATCGGAACCGATGGCGAGTGCGGCGAACGTCGCGGGTTGACCTAGGACAACGATGAGGTTGGTGGGCGCGAGGACGAGCGTCGGCGGGATCAGGACCGTGAGCGCGACCGGAGCGGATGTGACGCTGCCGGCGGAGTTCGAGGCGACCACCTGATACGCACCAGCGTCATTGGTGGAAGCCGCTGGGAACGCGAGCGTGGGCAGGTTTGCCCCGTCGACGGGCGAGCCGTTGCGGAACCACGCGTAGGATGGCGACGGCGAACCGGTGGCCAGCGCGCTGAAGGCGGCGGGTTGACCGGCGACGACGGTCTGCGGCGTGGGAGTGGTCGTGAAGGTGGGTGGGGTGAGCACCGGAACCCGGAGACCTTCGACCCGCAGGTCGAAACGGCAATCGGGGGTGTTGACCGTGGACTGGTGGACCTCGACGGCGATGACGTTGCGGTCGGCGCGCAGGATGGCCGGGTCGATGAGATAGGTGAAGTAGGCCTGTTCCTCTGCGCCGGTGGTGTCTTCGGCAGCGAAGGTGAGGAACGTGAACGTGCCCTCCTTCATGTTGCTGCGGGCAACCTCGGTGCCGTTCAGGTAGACGATCGCGCCGTCGTCCCGCTGGAGGTGGATGCGCAGGGCGAGCCACTCGCTCAGCACGGGGGTGTTGAAGGCGCGGCGGAAGTAGGTGGTGACCCACTTGCCGGCGGGGTTGGGACCGAAGCTGACGGTGGTCGCCAGATTCGACATGCCGTACCCGAGCGGCGCGTCACCTGACTTCCATGCGGTATCGACAAAGCTGTTGTTCTTCCAGTTCACGCCCGGGTCGGTGCCGTTGTCGAGGTAGCGCCAATTGGCACCAGCCGGGGAGAGGTCGACGGATTGCAGGTCTTCGAAGCGATAGGCGGTGAAATCGATTCCGGTCAGGTGGGCGTCGGCGACGGTGATGTTCGTGCGGCCAGGGACAAAGGCGTGGCCTTCCAGGTAGGGCCGCAGGGTTTGAGGACCGTTCGTCAGTCCAACAAAGGCGAAGGTTCCGGCGTTGTCGGAGCGGGCGGTGCGGACCGTGGCGGCCACCACGGACGCGCCGTCAAAGGGCGTGTCTGCCTGCCGGATGGTTCCCGTGACACGCCAACCCGCGGGTTCGCCCACGCGGACGATGGATCGGACGGTGGTGGTTCCACCGCGGCGATCGCTCACGACGCACTGCACGATGAACTCGCCGACGGTCGCGAAGGTTCGGGACAGCGACGGTTCGTTGGCTGTCACGGATTCGTCCCCGAGGTCCCAGCCAAAAGCGAGTGGGTCACCGTTGGGGTCGGTGGCGGTGACCTGGAACGTGAGGGACGCGCCAACGGTCACATTGGTGTCGCCGATGTTGAGGGTGGCGGTGGGCGGTTGGTTTCCGGGGAACGGACCGAACTGGACGTCGACATCGAGGGCAGGCGGCGTGGTGTTGGTCCGGGCGAGGGTGGTGACGTGGAGGTCGAGGGCGGGATCGGAGAAGGTGCGCCCGGGGCGCAGGAACCCATCGCGCACGCCTGGGATCGTCCAGGGCGTCGTGTCGAGGAAGAGGGTGGCCCGATTGGTGGTGTCGGCCCAACGGATGCCGAGGGAAGAAGCGGCGATGGGAGCGTTTGTATGGAGGGTGCGGAACTCGAACCAGTAGTTGGTGCGGTTGTTCCGGGCGATGCGGATGGCACGTGGACCGGCGGCAGCATTGGTCGTGTCGTGGGCGAACAGGCGGACGACCCCGCTACCGGTGGGGGCCGCGACTTCCGCATCGGGAAGCCAGTTGAGGAACTGCTTGCTGCGCGCGTTGAAGTGACGCGAGTAGCCGGTGGTGAGGCTCATCGTATCGGATGAGTCTCCATACTCCACTTCCTTGCCCGGGCCGATGGGCCCGAGACCGGACGTGTCCCAGAAGTTTGCGTGATTCAGGCCGAGGTTGTGTCCGATCTCGTGGGCGAGGGGACCGGCATTCGCGAAGGTATTCTTCACCCACGCGCCGCGGAGACCGACGTAGGCGAGACCGGTGAACTTGTATCCGCTGACATTGCCGGTGCAGATGACATCAAGGTCGTAATGGGTGGCGTCGAATCCGTTGGTGCGGGCGATGGTGAGCGCGTCGGTGCGGAGCCTGGACGGATCGAGGACGCCATAGACCGCGGCGGTCAGCGGCATGCGGAGGACGGGGGTGTAATCCGAGCCGGCGCCCGGGAGGTGGAACCCCATCTTGCCGTAGGACATTTCGGTGAAGAACCGGTCCATGTCGGTGAGGAGGTTCGTTCCCTGAAGCGGGGAGAAGGGCTGGCCGGGAAGGTCGCTGAAGTCCACCCGGACGAGGAGCAGTCGTTTGCGGCCTTCGGTCCAGGCGGAGGCTGGGTTGGCGCGGCGGCGCGCCCAGGATTCCAGCAGTTCGGCGGTGGGCGGAGTGGCCGTCTCGCACTGGAAGGGAGCGTCCGCGTTCGGCGGTGGAGGCGGCGCGGCTTGAATCCGGAAGAGGGACAGGAAAATGAACGCCAGCCAGAGGAAAGCTGGGAGACGGAGGGGGCGTGGGAACTCCTTCATACGGGCAGGTGGAGGATGAGCGGATCCGGGCTCCCTCGGCGAGTCTGGAAACGGGGGGAGGGACGGGCTGATTCCCCCGGTCCACGGCCACGCTGGATCCTGCGTGTGGTGTGGCCGGATTTGCATCTGGACGTCGCACCTGCGACGTCCGGATGCAAACGAGGGGTTCCGGAGGGCTGTCGTGGGGCGTTTTTGCAATTTCATGTCGCAGGTGCGACGTGCGATTGCAACTGGAGGTGCCCCCTCTCGGCAGCGACAGGCGGCGGGCCTCCCCGGGGATCGACACCGGCGGGATCGATTTGCGCTACTGGGGGACATGCGTTGCTACGACGCGCACAATCACCTTCAGGATGAACGGTTGGGCTCCGCGCAGGAGACGATCGTCCAGGAATGCGTCCGGGCAGGGGTGGCGGGCATGGTGGTCAACGGCGCGTGCGCCGGGGATTGGCCCGACGTGGAAGCGCTGGCAATTCGCCATCCGGGCGTCGTGATTCCGAGCCTGGGGTGGCATCCGTGGTACCTGCACGAGCAGGAGGACGGGTGGGAGGCCGAGTTCGAGCGTTGGCTGGACCGTGTTCCCGGGGCTGCCGTGGGTGAGATCGGACTCGACCGCTGGATCCTGGATCAACCCGCGGCGCTCCGGGCGCGGTACGCTCCGGCCCTGGCGGCGATCGAACCCACCCCGATGGCCCGCCAGATCGAGGTCTTCCGGTTCCAATGGGAGACCGCCGTCCGGCGTGGGCGGCCGGCGAGTGTCCATTGCCTGCAATGCTGGGGTCCATTGCTTGAGGTCATGGCGTCGGGGCCCACGCCTTCCCCGGGATTCCTCCTGCACAGTTATGGCGGGCCGGTGGAGATGATCGAGCGGTTCGCGCGGCTTGGGGCGTACTTCAGTTTCCCGGGGTATTTCCTGCACGAGCGGAAGGCCCGGCAGCGGGAAGTGTTCCGCAAGGTGCCGATCGATCGGTTGCTGGTGGAGACCGACGCGCCCGATCAATTGCCACCGGAAGGTTTCCGTCCGTATGCGGTCCCGGGGGCATCGGAGGGTGTTGTCCTGAATCATCCGGCGAACCTGCCGGCGATCCAGGCGGGGTTGGCGGCGTTCCTCGGGCATGAGCCGGACGGATTCGCCGAACAGCTGGAGGCCAATTTTCGGCGGTTGTTTCGTGCGGGTTGATTGGCCCACCGTCCCGGGATGCGTCGCGTGGTGAAATGGATCCTGCGGATCGGCGGCTGCCTGCTGGCAGTGATCGTTGCTGGGTTGGTGGCCTTGGTGGGGCCGGTGGATGACCGGCCGTACATCCGATCGGCGTACCACACGAACACGGTGCAGCGTCTGGAGACGGCGTTTCGGGAGTTGGGGAAGGTTTCGGATCCGGCTCCGGTGCGCGCGGGTTGGGCGCGGGTGAAGCTGACGCCGCAGATGGGTACGACGAATGACGTGCCGGAGAAGGGGGAGTTCCGGTGGGTGCCGCTCGCTGGTTTCGGGGCGCGGCGTGGCGCGCCGGCGGAGGGTGTTCACGATGATGTGTGGGTGAAGGCGGTGGCGTTGGAGGCGGGGGGGGGGTTGGTCGTCTTCGTTGGCATGGATGCCCTGATCGTGCCGCGGGAAGTCAGCGATGCGGCGGCGGCCGAGCTGTTGGTTTCGCCGGGGCTCCGTCGCGAGCAGCTCTACTTTGGCGCGACGCATA
>JBIKWS010000405.1:0-4510 GCA_044356195.1 Cyanophyceae cyanobacterium | reverse complement strand
ACATGTCGGCGACCGTGAACGTGGCTTCCTCCCGGGCCCGCACTTCGCCGGCGAGGGAAACCCGGGCCTGATGCGTCTGGACCAGGCTGACCGACAGGGCGGTCACCAACGCCGCGAGGACCGTCCCTGCGGCCGCCACGGCACCCCGGTGGCGCCGGATGAATCGTGCGGCGCGGTACCGGAAGGTTGGGGGCACGGCTGAAACCGGTTCGCCGTCGAGGTAACGCTGGAGGTCGTCGGAGAAGGCGGCGGCGCTGGGGTAACGCTGGTCGCGATCCTTGCGCAGGGCCTTCATCACGACCTGGTCGAGGTCGCCACCGGTGAGCGGCGGCAGGGCCCGTTCCTCGGCGGGAGCGGTGAGGTTCCGCCGCGAGGAACGCAAGCGGACACTGGGCGTGGGCGGTTCCTCTTCCTGGAGGATGCGTTGCACGCCGGCGAGACCGCTCTTCGCAAGCCGGTCGGGATCGAAGGGCGGCGTCCCGGTGAGCACCTCGTACAACACCACGCCGAGGGAGTAGACATCCGTCCGGGTATCGACATCCGCGCCCGCGGTCCGGGCCTGTTCCGGACTCATGTACGCGGGCGTGCCGACCACCTGGGTCGTGCGGGTGAGCAGGGAACCGTTCCCGGATTCCTGGGTCGCCCGCGCGAGGCCGAAGTCGATCACCTTCGCCACGCCATCGGTGACGAGGATGTTCGAGGGTTTGAGATCGCGATGGATGATGCCCTTCTGGTGGGCGTGTTCGACCGCGGCGCAAACGTCGCGGAACAGCCGGAGCGTCGATGGGACGTCGAGCCCGGCCTTCCGGCAGTGCTCGGTGATGGGCCGGCCGTCGACGAACTCCATCGCGAAGTAGGGGCGTCCGGTGGCGGTGGCTCCGGCCTCGTACACCTGGGCGATGTTCGGGTGATTGAGGAGCGCGAGGGTGCGGCGCTCGCGCTGGAAACGTCGCACGACGTCGCGTGTGTCCATGCCCCACTTGATCACCTTGAGGGCCACGGTCCGGCGGACGGGCGCGGTCTGTTCTGCCTGCCAGACGGATCCCATGCCGCCTTCGCCGACGCGGCGCACGAGCCGGAAGTGGCCGATCTGCATGCCCGGCTCTTCCGCGCCGGAGGTCGCATCCGAGCCGCCCATGTCGCCGTAGAACGGGCCGGCATCGTCGGGGTCACCGCCGGCTTCCGCGTGGCCGGCGAGCAGCATCTCGACCGCCTCGCGGAGCTCGGAATCCTTCTGGGTCGCTTGATGGACGAAGGCCTTCCGACGGTCGGGTTCGCATCGGAGCGCGGCCTGGAAGATCCGTTCCTCGTCGTTGACCGCGCCGGCCGCGTCGAGGAGGCAACGGGCACAGTCCCGCTCGTCCGGCCGCAGGGGCGAGCCGCACCTTGGGCATGTCGTGCTGGGGGCCATGGTGCGGAACCTCAGAACAACGCGCGGAGGTGCGTCACCTCGGACTCGACCTCGTCCAGGTTCGCGACGGTGTCCCGGATGAGATCCCGCAGGGTCTGGCGATAGCGTTGGCGGAGCTTGAAGGCGGCGAAGCGTGCGGCGGGTTCGGAGATCCCGAGCCCGGAGGCGATCCTGTCATACCCGGTTTCGCCGGAGCCGTCCGTGAGATGATCCCGGAGGGCGTGGAAGACGGCGCTGTTGCCGGCGGTGCGGTAGGCGGCTTCGAGACGCTCCACCGCTTGGCGGAGGAGTTCCCGGGCCCAGGCGCGTTCGAATTCGAGTTCGGGCGTGGTGGTGTCGTGGGGTTCGAGGGCGAGGCGTTCCTCCGCGGACATCGCGTCGATGGCGAGCGCGGGCTTGCCGGCTCCGCGCTTCTGCATCGTGTCCCGACGCCATTGCTCGGTCATGAAATTGGCGAAGCAACGGAGGAGGAACGTCCGCAGTCGCCCTCGGTTGCTGTTCGCCTGGGCGAGGAAATCGCGGGAAAGCATCCGCTCGAAGAACGCCTGCGTCAGGTCCTCGGCGTCCTGGACGCCCTTGCCCGTCCGACGCGCATAGCAGTAGAGCGGGAACCAATAGGCATGACAGAATGTCGCGCGCGCGACCGGATCATCCTCGCCGGCGTCGAGGACAAGGCTCCATCGCGTCGGAGGAAACGTGTCGTGCTGCTTTTGTTCGTCGCCGGCTTCCATCACGGATTGCGGGTTTCGCGTTCGTCGGACATGCGATCTGTGCGTCAGGAGAAGCCCGGAGACGTGCGGTTGCAATCCGCTTTTGCCGGGAGGTTCAAGGGGGGGTTGCTGTTTCAGCCTGTTGGTGAATGTCTCCCCAGCAAAGCATCGGATGGAGGGGGACGTGGATGTGTGCGTTTTCGGTGGATCCTATTCGCGTGAACGGCAACATCAGCAACCATGTTACGGAGCCTGACCATCAGCGGAATTCCGCCATTCCGGCACGAGACGCTGGAATTCGGGAACCGCCTGAATCTGATCACGGGCGATAACGGAGTCGGCAAGACGCTGATCCTTGACCTTTGCTGGTACGCACTGACGCGAACGTGGGTGGATGAACATGGAGTGATGATTCAGCCCACCCAGCAAGATCTGGAGAAGGGTGAGCCGCCCTGGATGGCATGGACGCACGCCGGGAGAGGAGAGGGTGATGTTCAAGGTGGAGCGGACTATCGGCTCAAGGATCAGGGATGGCACGGCAGGTGGGTCACCGGTGGGGGGCGGTCGCCATTGTCCGGAGTTGTGATTTACGCGCGTGTCGATGGTGGCTTCTCGGTCTGGGACCCCTTGCGCAATCGAAGCGCCGCGGATTCCGATGGAGCGGGTTTGGTGGGTGCCTACCATTTTTCGCGGGAGAATGTCTGGCAGGGTCTTCGGGATGCTTCCGCCAAGGATGGACGGAATCTCTGCAATGGCCTTTTGCGCGATGTGGAGAACTGGCGGCTTAAAGGCAATGGGGCCTTTTCAGCCCTGAGTGCGGTTCTGGACCGACTGTCCGTGGATGGTTTGGATCCATTGAGGATTGGTTCGGCCATCCAGATTCGCTTGGGCGACGAAGATTGGATTCCAACGTTGCAGACGCGATATGGCGCTGTTCCGGTCACCCAGGCGGCCGCTGGAGTCAAACGTGTCCTCTCCTTGGCGTATCTGCTGGTCTGGGCGGCGGAGTCACACAAGAGGTCTGCCCGACTGCTGGGTGAGGAACCGGAGGATCATGTGATCCTGTTGTTTGATGAGGTGGAAGGGCACCTTCATCCGCGGTGGCAGCGGTTGTTCCTCCCGTCCCTGATGGATGTTGTGTCCAACCTGCTTCGCGAAGGTCAGACAAAGAATTTCCAGATCATTGCGACCACACACGCGCCCATGGTGGCCGCTTCCCTGGAGTCCATTTTTCAACCTGCCATCGACCAGCTGTTCAATCTGGAAATGGGTCAGAGGAACGCCGAGGTCGAACCGGTCCGGTGGGCCAAATTCGGGGATGCAACAGGGTGGCTGACCTCCCCGATGTTTGACATGGAGAGTGGATATTCGAAGGAAGCCGAAGCAGCGATGAAGGCAGCGGATGATTTCATGGCTGGTCACCTGGCGGTTCTACCTCCTCGCCTTCAAACCGTTGAAGAGATCCATGCCGAGCTGGCACGTACATTGGATGCAGCGGATCCGTACTGGCCTTTCTGGCTCCCGTTTTTTCGTCAGAGAGGGGGCAAGCCATGATCCCGGTGGCAGCGCTGACCCGTGCCAATGAGCCGGTTCTGTTTGATGAGAACTGCCGTAAGCCGGGTGCGGCGTGGCTGGAGAACAACCCTGGAAAGGACCCGCATGCGGTGAGTCATTGGTGGAGCCAATTTCGGCCGGACCTTGCGCGGCACTTCAGTCACCGGTGCGGTTGGCTGGGAACAACGATCGTCCCTGCAGGGGATGTGGATCATTGGCTATCCTGTGGCAACCGGAGTGGGGGTTCTTCTCCCAACCGCCATTTGGCATTTGAGTGGAGCAACTTTCGTTATGCTGCCCCAGTCATCAATTCCCTCAAAGGGTCCTTGGATAATCAGATCCTGGATCCTTGCGAGATTGAGGACGGTTGGTTCCAGGTCTTGCTACCGTCCTTCCAGCTCGTGCCCGGCGACCGACTACCCGTTTCGTCGAGGCAACGCGCGGAGTTTACGTTGGCAAAGCTCCAGCTCGGCCAATACAGGGCGCGCTTTACCCGATGGCATTGGTACTGGAGCCATTGGAACGATGGACAGCCGGATCTGAGCGCCCTGCAGAGGGACGCACCGCTGGTTGCGGCTGCGATCGAAAAGGCAAGGCTTGAAGGACGTCCGCTGCCAGATCCCGCCGAATGTGAACCGATCCACCTCGTGAGGCCTCGTCTTCGCCCTTACGCCAAACGCAATCGGCGAATCCGCGGAGACACTGCTGGATGACGCTTGGGTCTGACCGCATGTGCCGGGTGCGGCGCTGGGCGCTGCGGTGGAGGTGGGATCTGTTCGCCTCTCCTCTGGGGCGGGGCGGCGATGTCCTCATCGCCTTGGGAAAGGCTTTGGAA
>JBIKWS010000404.1:0-4515 GCA_044356195.1 Cyanophyceae cyanobacterium | reverse complement strand
TAGATCGTCTCGATCGTCATCACCGCCGTCTCGGGATGGATCCGCACGCGCCGTTCCGTGGAGATCCCAAATCGCGCACTCACCGGCGATGTCAGGATCACCGCGCCCCGCTCGATCCGCGCATCCAACCCAACGCGGTCGAACACGTCGGGCGGCGGCCAGTTCCAGACGGATTGCGGCGCGGGCCACGTCTTATCCCCGCCAAAGCTTCCTACCGCCGCCGTCCACGGGTCCGCCGGCATCGCCTTCCCGATCAGCTTCGGATTCTCCCAGAACACACCCGGCCGACCGGTCAACCCGAACTGCATCACCCGCCCCACCGACGGCACGACAATCGCCCACGCCGCCCCACTCTCCATCCAGATGGCATCCTCCCAGCCTTCGTACGCGGCACACCGGATACGGACCGGCTCGGTCAACGCCGAGACGCAACCGGCCACCGGAGCCGTTGCCATGGCCAGCTTCAGAAACTGTCGTCGGTGCATGCCCCATGCTGAGCGCGTCCGCCCACCCCCTGCAATCCCCCACTGAAAGCCGGGTGCCCTCATCCGGCGCATCCTGACACCGCCCCCGCTCGGAACGGGGTGGCGACGTCCTCGTCGCCGTTCCGAGGCCTTTTCCATGGCGATGAGGACATCGCCGCCCCGAAATCATTCCCGATGGGGCAGTGTCGAGTTCCCCAGATCTTCACCCTTGAATCTCCCCATCCGCACCCTCCTATTTCGCAGCCCATGCGTGCGCACGTTCATCACCCCGGGTTCTGGCTCCTGCTGGGGTTGATCCTGTGCGGATGCAGCCCGTCGCGGTTCATCGCCAACCGCCTCATCAAGGCTCCCAACTCATACCCCACGTGGTTTGCGCCCGAACCCCGCGTTTACCTGGGTTACCAACCGAGGATCACGGACCGATTGCAACTCGAGGCCATGCTCGCCACCTGGAGCGGCTACTTCACGAATGGCAGCATCCGGACCAACGTCACTTTCCCACTCCAGACCAACGCCACCCAACTCGCCGGTTTGGTTCCCCGTTTTGGCAACGATCCCGCCCGCATCGTCTATCGCGTTGTGCCACCGGCCGCCTACAACCTGACGGTCACCGCCACCAACTGGACCGAGAATGGCGTCCAGAAGGCGGAGTTCGGCTTCCGTCGCGCCATCCCGGCACCTCCCCTCCCCGGTCTGAGCCGCCCCATCGGAACCGTCTTCCTCCTGCACGGATACGGGCTCGAACACGAAACCATGCTTCCGTGGGCCTTCTGGTTGGGTGAACGCGGCTATCAAACGATCCTTGTCGACCTGCGCGGACACGGGCGGTCGTCCGGAAAATCGATCTCGTTTGGTCCGGTGGAAGTGGCCGAGCTCCACACCCTGCTTTCGCATCTCCAGTCCCAGGACCGGATCTCCGGTCCCGTCTTCGCCATGGGCGTCTCCTATGGGGCCACCCTCGCCCTGCGCTGGGCGGGTACGGACACCCGACTGGATTCCGCCATTGCCATCGCGCCTTACGCCCGATTGGCCGACGCCATTGAAAACATCCGGGCCGACTTCGCTTCGTGGGTTCCCGCCTCCTGGATCCGGGCCGGGGTCCGGCAACTGCCCAACGTGGTGGGGGTGCCATCGGGTGAATTGGACCCGCTCGAAGTGCTCACAACCAACCCGACCCACGCCCTGCTC
The DNA here is from genome assembly GCA_044356195.1 of Cyanophyceae cyanobacterium. Taxonomy (GTDB): domain Bacteria; phylum Verrucomicrobiota; class Verrucomicrobiia; order Limisphaerales; family UBA9464; genus UBA6176. The sequence continues at coordinate 2,842 of JBIKWS010000404.1, read as the reverse complement.
ATGGCGGGTGGTGCCGATGTCATCGCGCCGGTGGAAGCCGTGGAACGGTTGCAGCATGCCTGCCTTCCCGGCAGCCGCCTGTGGGTCCTGATGGACTCCAACCACGAAGCGCTCCCTTTCCGGTTCCCGGAACTGGCCCCGCCCGTCGGTCGGTGGATCTCGGAGCGTCAGTCAGCGGTCAGAACACCACTGCCGGAACTCCCGCGGTCTCCCGCACCCGGCGGGCAATCGTCGACAACTCCGACAAGGTAGCGTGGCCGCAGCGGCCTCCCGCCGCCAACCGACTGGCCGAGTACACCTGCACGAACTGGATCCGCGCTCCCTCGCGCCGTAGATCCGCGATCCGCGTTGCAAAGGCGTCCTGCTCCACCATTGGCATCGCACGACCCTGCAACCGCGGAAATAGGCTCTGGATCGTTACCGGACGCGACTGCGCCGTGCGCAACAGGGTCTGGACGATGTCGGCGTACGGAATCTCGGAGCGGTTCACCTGCCGATACCACGCCTCGGTGCCGGCATCCAATTTGGCCCAGATTTCGTCCTGCGAGGTCAGAAGCCGCAACCCCCGGATCACCGCGCGCTCCTGCAACCCGGAACTGTTCGTGATCAGCGCCACCTTGAAGAACCCGTGGCGGCCTTGAGCCCGCAGGTGCATCACGCCTTCCACGATCTCCTCGAAAACCGGACACAGCGTGGGCTCGCCATTCCCGCTCAGCGCCACGTGCCCGACCTTCAGGTACTCCGGGGGCGCGCCGCCACATCCAGCCAACTCCGCGCCGTGACCGGCCCGGATCAGGTCCAACGCTTCCTCCAGTTCCGCCATCATCGTGTCAACCTCCGGCACTTCCGGTGCCGTTCGCAACCGTGCCCGGTTCACGTCGCAATAGGCACAGTCGAAGTTGCATTTGCCGTCCGGATTGAGGTTGAGCCGGACGGACAACCCCCGGGCCCGGGGCGAAACCACGGCCTGAACAAACCGGAAGGTCCGGGCACCAGCACAGGCAAGCGCTGCAGGGGCTGCATTCATACGAGTGCACCGTCGATCACCCGCCGCACGGATCGCCAACCCATGGTTGCCGGCCTGTTCCCAATCCTTGCTCCAGCCTAACCAATCCCGGGACCACACAATCCGGGTCCGCTCTCCGGCAATCTCCGCATTGATTCCGTCCCCTTCCACCCCCACGCTGGTGGCCTGCCAAGCGTCCAGCCGGCACCGGCCGGATTCGGGCGCTGACAGGAATCCGCCAAGGCGCCCCGGAACCGGCGCGGCGCACAATTGAAATTACGATGTCCTCCCACACCACCAACCTGCACGTCCTCTCCTGGGTCCAGGAACAGGTCCGCCTCTGCCAACCCGACCGCGTCGTCTGGTGCGACGGCTCGGACACCGAAGCCGAGCGTCTTTACCAGCATGCGGTGAACGAGGGCATCCTGCTCCGCCTCAACCCGGAGAAACACCCCCGGAGCTACTACCACCGCTCCAACCCCAACGACGTCGCCCGCGTCGAACAGCTCACCTACATCTGCACGCCCACCGAGGAGGAGGTCGGCCCTACCAACAACTGGTGCGAACCGCGCGCCATGTACCGCCGACTCGAACCCCTCACCCGCGGGGCCATGAAGGGCCGCACGATGTACGTCGTGCCCTATCTCATGGGGCCTCCGGGCTCCCCGCTCGCCAAGGTCGGCGTCGAACTCACCGACTCCCTCTATGTCGTCCTCAACATGCGCATCATGACGCGCATGGGGGACGCTGCCTGGCAGCAGTTGGGCGATTCCGACGACTTCAACCGCGGCCTCCACTGCCTTCTCGACCAGAACCCGGAACGCCGGCTCATCTGCCATTTCCCGCAGGACAACACCATCATCTCGGTGGGTTCCGGTTACGGCGGCAACGTGCTCCTCGGCAAGAAGTGCCTCGCCCTCCGCATCGGTTCGTACCTCGGCCGCCGCGAAGGCTGGCTCGCGGAGCACATGCTGATCCTCTGCGTGGAATCCCCCGCCGGAGAAAAGACCTTCGTCGCCGCCGCCTTCCCCTCCGCCTGCGGCAAGACCAACTTCGCCATGCTCGTCCCGCCCATTGCCTACAAGGGCTGGAAGATCTGGACCGTCGGCGACGACATTGCCTGGATGTACCCCGGCGACGACGGCCGCCTTTGGGCCATCAATCCCGAGGCCGGTTACTTCGGCGTTGCTCCTGGTACCAACGGGGCCACCAACCCCAACGCCATGGCCACCATCAGCCGCGACACCATCTTCACCAATGTCGCCCTCAAGCCCGATGGCACCGTCTGGTGGGAAGGGCACGACGATCCGCCTCCCGCCGAGTGCCTCGACTGGCAGGGACGCCCGTGGACGCCCGCTTCCAAGGAAAAGGCCGCCCACCCGAACTCACGCTTCACGGCGCCCATGGCGAACAACCCATCGCTCGCCAGCGAGGTGAACAATCCCGCCGGCGTTCCGATCTCCGCCATCATCTTCGGCGGCCGCCGCGCCAGCACCCTCCCCCTCGTCTGCGAGGCGTTCAACTGGGTCCACGGCGTCTACATGGGAGCCACCATGGGCTCCGAAACCACCGCCGCCGCCACCGGCACCGTCGGCCAGGTCCGACGTGACCCGATGGCCATGCTGCCGTTCTGCGGGTACAACATGGGCTGGTACTTCCGTCACTGGCTGAACCTGCGGAAGAAGATCAAGCTCCCGCCCCGCATCTTCCAGGTGAACTGGTTCCGCAAGGGTACCGACGGCCGCTTCCTGTGGCCTGGTTTCGGCGAGAACATGCGTGTCCTCAAGTGGGTGATCGACCGCGCCCACGGCCGCGTCGGGGCCTGGGAGACTCCCT
>JBIKWS010000403.1:0-4525 GCA_044356195.1 Cyanophyceae cyanobacterium | reverse complement strand
CTCGCGGGGTATGGCCCCAAACCCGGGGGGCAACGCCACGACGGCTCCTCTCCCGAATCGATCCGGACCAACTGGACCGCATCCCCACCCCGCGTCCTCTGGCGTCGCAGCATTGCTCCCGGATGGAGCTCCATCGTCGTCTCCGGCAACCGCGCCTTCACGCAGGTCCAACGCCCCAGCGGCGGGAGCTCACGGGAATTTTGCGTCGCCCTCGACACCACGACCGGCAACGAACTCTGGGCACGCGAGGTCGACACCGGGACCTATTCAGACCTGGCCGGATACGACAACAACATCGACGGCCCACGTTCCACGCCGTCGGTGGATGGCAACTTCGTGTACGTCCTGACCTCGTACCTGAAACTCCTGTGCCTTCGGGCCGACACCGGCGCAGTAGTCTGGCGACGCGACTTCATCGCCGAGTTTCCCGGCACCAATGTCATCGAATGGCAGAACGCCGCCTCGCCCCTCCTTGTGGGCGACCTGATCTACCTGAACGCGAACGTTTCCGGAAACCGACTCACCGCCGTGCGCAAGTCGAACGGCACCACCGCATGGCGCGGTCAGAACGACGCCATGACCCACGCCACTCCGACGTTCGCCACCCTGGGCGGCATCCCGCAGGTCGTCTTCCTGACGATGTCAGGACTGGTTGGCGTCGACCCCGCCGCCGGTAACGTACTCTGGCGCTATGCGTTCACGCCTTCGATCACCTCCACCGCGGCCACTCCGATTGCGGTCGGCGATGTCGTGTACGCATCGGCGGCGTACGGCCGCGGGGCCTGGACCGCGCGCGTCCGCCGTTCCGGGAGCGCATTCACAGTCACGGACACCAACTTCCGCCAATCGACTTCCAACCAGAACCACTGGGCATCGCCGATCCTCCACAACGGGTTTGTCTACAGCATCGTCGAACGGAGCCTGCGCAGCCTTGGCTGTTACGATCCCGTCAACCGCACGAACGCCTGGACGACCTCCACCGTCGGCACCCGGAATCCCGGCTTCGCATCCCTCATCAAGGCCGGTGGCGTGCTCGTCGTCCTGACCGAAGGTGGCGAGCTGGTCCTCGTCGATCCCTCGCCGACGGCGTACCGCGAACTGGGCCGCTTCCAGGCGCTGTCCGAGTACTGCTGGAATCACCCGGCCCTTTCCAATGGCCGCCTGTACGCCCGCAGCTCTTCCGAGATCATCGCCCTCGACGTGGCCCCACCTTCCGTCCCGTTCCCTCCTTACCGCCTTGCCATGTCGTTGAACCCGGCCAACACGCTCCTGGCCGTGGCGGTCCGCGGGGAGGGCGACAGCCTCTTGCCACCCGACGCCGGATCCCGGCTCACCCTCCAATCCGCCAACGCATTCCGCGGAACCGGAACCCAATGGTCGGACGAAACCGTGGTCTGGACCGGATCCGGTGCCGAGTGGACCACCACCCTGCCCGCGCCCGTGGATTCGCGTTTGTACCGGGCGATCGAGAAGGGTGGAACACGATGAACCACAGGCCGCTCCGCACCGCCGGATTCACCCTGATCGAACTGCTGGTCGTCATCGCCATCATCGCCATCCTGGCGGGCATGCTCCTCCCGGCGCTCGCCGGAGCCCGCGAGCGCGCCCGACGGACCGCATGCCTGAACAACGAGCGCCAGTTCATCCTCGCCGCCCACCTGTACGCCAACGACAACGAACAACGCCTCCCACGTCCCGACACCGACAACAGCAACAAGAACGACACCCACACCCCCATCCTGTCCAACTTCAGCAAGACCAACCTCCTCCGCTACTCCGGCGAACTGAAGTCCCTCGACTGCCCCAACCTCCACCAGTGGATGCTCCGGAAGAACGGTTGGCGGGTCCACGACGACTACGGCGTCGCCATCGGATACCACTATCTGGGCGGTCACCCGAATTCCCCGTGGCCGCCCCTCGGTGCCATCACCAATACCTGGGTGTCCCCGCAGAAGGCCGATGAGGATCCAGGTCTCGTGCTTGTCGCGGACCTCAACGTCTACTGTTACAGCTTCCCCCGGATCCTTGCCCCGCACACCGCCTACAGCCAGTCGATCAAGGACGAGGCCTACTTCGACGAGCATTCCGAGGCCTACACCCAGACCCCCGCCGACATCGGGGCCCAAGGCGGGAACGTCGGGAAGCTCGACGGCTCCGCCGCGTGGAAGAACTTCAAGGACATGCGCACCTACCGCGCCTCCTTCCTGTGGGAAACCGACGGAGCCTTCGGCATGTGGTGAGGGAGTTTGAAGTTTGAAGTTTCAAGTGTGAAGGCCTTGGGATTCCGCCGCGTGGGGGCACGCGGCCTACAGCTCGGGCTGCTTCAAACTTGAAACTGAAATCCCGGAACTCCCCAACCCCAGACTTCCCAGCCTCCCGCGAAGCAGGCACGGTGCAGGACATGGATTCCCTCGCGCGTCCGCCGGAACAATCAACACCCTTGCACGCCTCTGGATTGAGCCGACGCCGGTTCGTCCAACAACTTCCCCTCGCCACGGCGGCACTCGCGGCCTCGTGTTCCACCCAGGGGTCGCCCCGTCCCCTCCGCTTTGGCGTCATCACCGACGTCCACCAGGACGTCATGCACGACGGGGTCGAACGGATCTCGGCATTCGTCGAGGCCATGAACGACGCGCGCCCTGACTTCGTCGTGCAGTTGGGCGATTTCTGCATTCCCGACGAACAGAACCGCGCGTTCCTGGCGGCCTGGAACCGATTCAACGGTCCACGCTACCATGTGCTCGGAAACCACGACATGGACGGCGGATTCACCCGTGAACAGGCCGTCGCCTTCCTCGGGATGCCCGCCCGCTACCACGCCTTCCACCAACACGGCGTCCAGTTCGTCGTCCTCGACGGAAATGACCCCGGCGGCTCCGCCCCGGGATACAAGCGCTACATCGGACCCGAACAGCGCGATTGGCTCGCATCGATCCTGAACACCGGATCCGAACCGGTGGTGATCTTCGTCCACCAGGCCCTCGACCACCCCTCGGGCATCGAGAACCGTGAGGAAATCCGAGCCCTGCTCGCCCAACCGCGACTCCCGGATGGATCTCCCCGCGTCCTTGCCGTCCTCTGCGGCCACCATCATCAGGATTGGACCCACACCCTCTCCGGAACGCATCATCTCCAGATCAACAGCGCTTCCTATCAATGGGTCGGCGACAAGTACGCCCATGACTCCTACCCCCCCGACGTCCTCCAGTCGAATCCCGACCTCCGCATGACCTGCCCCTACCAGGATTCGCTGTGGACCTTGGTGACGCTCGACCTGCATGTCGGCCGACTTCTCGCCGAAGGCCGGAACAGCATCTGGGTGGGTCCGTCCCCGACGGAACTCGGCGTCCCCCGCGAAACACTCCCTCCCGAAACCTGCATTCCCGCCATCCGAAGCCGCCGCCTTGTCGTCCACCGAAACCGACCCTGGAAGGTGTGAGTGTTGGCCTCTGGGAACTCTCCGGCGCAGCCCATCGTTGACCTTCCTGCCGCGACTCCCTGAACTCCAACCCATGCACCTGTTCCCCCCACATCCGATCTCACGTCGCTCCGCCCTCGTGACGTTGGCCGCATCCGCCGCGGCCCTTGCCACCGTGAACCCGATGCAGGCGGCTGAATCCAGCGTCCTGCCCGAGGGGAAGCGCACCGTGCTCTTCCTCGGCGACAGCATCACGTACGCAGGGACGTGGGTCGCATGGGCCGAGACGTGGTTCCGGATCACCTCCCGCAATTTCGGCACGGCTTTCCTCAACCTCGGCCTGCCCTCGGAAACCGTCTCTGGACTCTCCGAACCCGGCCATGCTGGCGGTGCCTTCCCACGCCCCGACCTGCACGAACGCCTTGGGCGCGCGCTGGATGCCACCCGACCGGACCTCGTCATCGCCTGCTACGGCATGAACGACGGCATCTACTTCCCGTTTTCCGAGGAACGCGCCAAAAGCCATTACGATGGCATCCAACGCCTCCGTGCCGCCGTGCTCGCGAAGGGGGCGTCCCTCATCCACCTCACGCCGCCCACCTTTGATCCCCTGCCGCTCAAGGGCCGCACCCTGCCGGCAGGTCGGGATTCCTACCCCAGCCCCTACGAAGGCTACGACGACGTCCTTGCGAAGTATTCCGAATGGCTGCTCGCGCGGCGTGCCGATGGCTGGGTCGTGGGAGACATCCACGGGCGGATGGCCAAACACCTTGCCGACCAAAGGAAGACCAAGCCCGACTACACCCTCGCAGGCGACGGCGTCCATCCGGGGCCGACGGGACATTGGATCATGTGTCGCGAACTCCTGCGGCTCTGGGCTGCGGCCCCGGCACTTGTGGATTCCGATTCCCCGGACGCCCTGCTCACATCGCACCCAAAGGGCCGCGAAATCGCGGATCTTGTCACCCGCCGCCAGAACCTCCTGCGCGATTCCTGGCTGACCAAGGTCGGACACAAGCGTCCTGGCATGGCCCAGGGCAAAGCTCGGGAAGCCATCGCTGCCGAGGTGGACAGCCTGCTCGACCGGATCCGTTCCAACGTTGGCTG
>JBIKWS010000402.1:0-4531 GCA_044356195.1 Cyanophyceae cyanobacterium | reverse complement strand
AATCGGGGCAGGTCCGGTAGCTGCGATAGCGTGAGAGCAGCACGCGGACGTGCATCTTGTAGGCCTTGCTTTCGAGCCACCGGAAGTAGCCCTGCACGCCATACCAGAGCTTCGGCCACGACTTGTCGGGGTCGGAGGGATCGTAACCTTCCTCGCCTTCCATCACCCAGCGCTGGTGTTCTTCGGAAAGTTCGCGGTAGGGGGTGTTGACCGGAATTCGGCTGCGTTTGGCGGCCTTGAGGAGGTCGGCCTGGCATTCGGCGGAAACGCCGGTTTGCCAGGGGCGCACAACGCCTCCGGCGAGGGTCTTGGAGAGGTCCGGCAGCGCGAGGCGCGTGTCGATGCCGATGACACGGCCGAATCCCTTGCAGGTGGGACAGGCTCCCACGGGGTTGTTGAAGCTGAAGAGCGCCGGCGTGGGTTCGCGGTATTCGATGTCGCAGGCGGCGCAATGGAAACCGGCGCTGAAGGCCCGCTGGAGCGAGCCGTCGACGTGCCGGATGGAAAGGCGGCCGCGGCCGAAGTGATACGCCTGTTCGCAGGCCTCGACAAAACGGGCGCGGCTTTCCGGCAGCGTGCGGAGTCGGTCGACGATGACGGTGAGGGACGAGATTGCCGGAGATTCGGGCTGGCCGGTGGCTTCGGTCCGGGTGAGATCGTCGATCCGGAGGATGGAACCGTTGAGCAGGACCCGCAGGAATCCCTGTTTACGGAGGAGGTCGACCTGTTCCTTCAGGGCGAGTTTGGCCGACAGGGGGAGGTCGAAGGTGATGAGGACTTCGGCCGGCGCGGCTGGTACCTGATACGGTGTGACGGTGTCGCGGAGGGCGGGTGTTTCGACCGGATTGCGGGCACGGTCCGAAGTTGTGGGAACCGGTGGGACGTTGTCGGGAGGAGCGGAGGATTCGGTGCGGGCGACTTCGGCCCAGACGACCTGGGGTGGTTCGGTGCGCACCGGATGGCCGCACTGGCGGCAATGGAGTCGGGAGGCGTGGGACCACAGGACCTTCATGTGGTCGCAGATCTCGGTCATCGTTCCGACGGTGGAGCGGGTGGTCCGGACGGCATTGCGCTGTTCGATGGCGATGGCCGGCGGGATGTTCTCGATGCGGTCGACCGCTGGCTTGTCCATGCGGTCGAAGAACTGGCGGGCGTAGGGGGAGAAGGTCTCAATGTATCGGCGCTGGCCCTCGGCGTAGAGGGTGTCAAACGCGAGGGAGCTCTTTCCGGAGCCACTCAGGCCCGTGACGACCACGAGCCGACGGGTGGGGATTTCGAGGTCGAAGTTCTTGAGGTTGTTCTGGCGGACGCCAAAGAGGCGGATGCAGTCGGCGGCGGGTGCGCGGCCCGTCTTGCCGGTTCTGGACTTCGACATGGGCGCGGAGTGTAGGGGTGAACCGCCGGACGGCAAAGGGCGGGGGAGAGTTTGAAGTTTGAAGTTTCAAGTTTGAAGCCGGGTGAAGGCCGGGTGCCAACTGGGAACTGGTGACTGGGAACTGGAAACTCCACAAAAAGGGGCGGCGACGTCCTCATCGCCCTGGGAATGGCTTTGGAATGGCGACGAGGACGTCGCCACCCCGTTCCATGCGGGGGCAGTGTCAAGATGCACCCCAGTTGGAGAGGCGTGGATCACCACCATTGCCACAAGGTCCTTGCTGGGTAGGGTGGGCGGCATGCGTTGGATGCAAGCACAGCGGTGGTTGGTGACGGGAATGACGGTAGCGCTGGGGTTGGCCCAGGGTGTTCTGGCGGAAGGGTTGCCGTCGCGGTTGAAGGTGGGAACGCCGGCCTTTGACGGCGGGAAGGTAAGGCTGGGATGGGACATTCCCGGAAATGGGTGGGCATTCCGGGTCGAGGAATCAGCGGCGGTGGGCGGGACTTGGGTGTTGTCGTCGGGTGGCGAGGTCGGCACGGCTCGCACATGGACGGATGCCAGCGAGGCGGCGGATGCGGGGCGGGTGTTTCGGGTGGTGGCGGTGCCGCCGCCGGTGGTGCGTGGGAATCTGGTGTCGGCAACGAAGACGACGACCTACACCACGGCGACCCTGACCTTCCTGTTCGCGTTTGCGGGGATCCCGCTGACCCCGCAACACAACGTCGACGTCTACAAGGTGGTGTACGACACCGTGGATCCGTGGGGTTTGCCCACGCGGGCGTCCGCAGCGGTTGCGGTACCGGTGACGGCGGGGCGGAGGTGGCCCTTGCTGGCGTATCAGCACGGAACGATCACCACCGAAATCGAGGCCCCCTCCGCCGGATCCAGCACCGAGGGGTTGCTGGGAGTGGTCCTGGCGACGAGCGGGTACACGTCCGTGCTGGCCGACTACCTGGGCTTCGGTGAATCGCCGGGTCGGCATCCGTATCATCATGCGGCATCGACCGCGACATCGGTGGTGGACGCGATGCGTGCGTGCCGTTCGCTGTGTGCGACGAATGGAACGGCATTGAATGGGCAGGTTTTCCTCGCGGGGTATTCGCAAGGGGGGCACGCCACGCTGGCCGTGTTGCGCGAGTTGGAGGCCCGTCATGCGGCCGAGTTCCCCGTGACGGCCTGTGCGGCCATGGCGGGCGCGTATGACCTCTCCGGTGTGACCCTCTCGGATGCGCTGTCTGACCGGCGTCCTCCCAACGCGTATTACTTTGCGTATCTGCTGCAGACCTTGGTGGATCTCTACGATCTGGCCCCCTCGTTGGGGAGCCTGCTGGTGCCGCCTCACGACACCACGATTCCGGCGTTGCTGGCGTCCGAGTCGCCGGGCGGGGAGATCAATGAAGCGATGCCTGCGATTCCGAACCGGATCCTGAGGCCGGAGTATCTCGCGGCGGTGCGTGGGGATCCGGATCATCCGCTGCGCCGTGCGTTGCGGGACAACGACCTGACGGGCTTCGTGCCGAAGGCGGCGTTGCGGTTGTACCATTGCAGTGGGGATGAGGATGTGTTGCCGGCCAACTCGGTGGTGGCGCGGGATCGTTTCACGGCCGCGGGAGTCACGGGAGTACTTCTCGTGGATCCGTCGGCGGGGGCCGGTCACGGAGACTGCGTGGAACCGGCGCTACTGGCAGCGAAAGCGTGGTTTGATTCGCTGAAACAGTGAGGCGGCGGGCGGGGCGGTGAAAAACGGGGCTATGCAAAGAGCCCGGTTTCCACCAGTTTCCGCGGCATGCCGAAGACCGTCCAGGCCTCCGAGGCGGGCGGGAACAAGCCGCTGCCCTTCGAGGAGGCCGTTCAAAAATTGGAAACAATCGTGGACTCCATGGAGTCCGAGGAACTGCCTCTGGAGACGCTGTTGCAGCGTTTCGAGGAGGGAACCCGATTGCTGCGACTCTGCCAGGAACGTCTGGCGGAGGCGGAGTTGAAGGTCCAGCGCTTGGAAAAGGATTTGTCGGGCGATATGGTCGCCCGACCGTTTGACCCCGGAATGGCCGGGACAGATACCGAAACTGCATGAGCCGATATCTCGACATGGTGGATTCGCCTTCTCACGTGAAGAAACTCACGATGGATCAATTGACCGACCTTTCGGTCGAGATCCGGCATGAGCTGATTGATGGGTTGGCGAAGAACGGTGGGCATCTGGGGCCCAACCTGGGGGTCGTGGAACTGACCATTGCCCTGCATCGCTGCTTCACGACACCACAGGACAAGTTCGTCTGGGACGTGAGCCATCAGGTTTACGTCCACAAGATCCTGACGGGTCGCAAGGACCGGTTCCGGACGATCCGGACGACGGGCGGTCTGAATGGCTTCGCGCTGCGTACGGAGAGCGAGCATGACTGCTACGGCGCGGGCCATGCGGGTACGGCCTTGTCCGCAGCGCTGGGCATGTGCGCCGCCCGTGACCAGAAGGGCGGGGACGAGCATGTGGTTTGCGTCTTCGGGGATGCGGCGCTGACGAATGGCGTCTCCTTCGAAGGTCTCAACAACATCGCCTGCACCACCAAGCGGTTCATCGGCATCCTCAACGACAACGAGTGGAGCATTGCCAAGAACGTCGGCGCGATCGCCACGTACCTGGGCAAGCTCACGACCAGCCCGCGCTACAACCGGTTGGCCAAGGATTTCACGTCGTGGCTTCGCAAACTGCCGAAGGGCGAATTGGTCTCCATGCTGGGCGCGAAGGCCGAGGAAGCCATCAAGGGCATCGCCAGCAGCCTGGCCTTGGAACCTGCGGTCGGTGCTGATTCCGACGGCCGTGGTGGCCACGGGTCCGCGCTCCTTTTCGAGGAGTTTGGCATCCGGTATCTCGGACCGATCGACGGGCACAACCTGCCGCTGCTGATCAGCACGCTGGAATTTGCCAAGACCTGCACCGAACCCGTCGTGATCCATGTCCTGACGCAAAAGGGACGCGGGTTCGAGGCGGCGCTGAAGTATCCGGAGAAGTTCCACGGCCTGGGGCCATACGACGTGCAATCGGGGCAGCCGGCGACGGCGAAGCCCGGTTCGGCGCCGATGTGGCAGGAAGTGTTCGGCAAGACGATGGTGAAGCTTTGCCGGCAGAACCAGCACGTGGTGGGCATCACCGCGGCC
>JBIKWS010000401.1:0-4532 GCA_044356195.1 Cyanophyceae cyanobacterium | reverse complement strand
GTGGGTGTGGCCACCGGTGAACCCGAATCCGCGTCCCCCATCGGGTCGTTCGCAGACCCACATCATGGTCTCGGTGCGGCCGGAGTCGGCGACGATGTGGTCATACGGTCCCTTGGGATAGACGTAGGGACCGCGGCGGACCTTGTCGTCGGGCGTGGCGGTGAGGATGGGAGTGACGCCCTGGTTGCCCGGAACCCAGCGCATGTTGAAGTACCATTCGTCGTGGGTGGCGAAGGGCTTCACGCCGCGGGTGACGGGGTGCTTGGGGAACTCCTTGAACTCGGGTTTCCACATCGGGTTCACGCTGAACATGTGTTCGTAATACCCGCCCACCCAGCGGTGCATCGCTGCCCCGGGATCGCCCTTGGGAACTTCGACCCCGTAGTGGGCAAAGCCGAGGCCGACGCCGCGACGCGCGAGTTCGTCGAACAGTTGGGTGCGGTTGCCCTGCAAGGCCGGATGTCCGCCTCCGCCGTCGGCGTAGATCACGACCGCATCGACACCCTCGAAGGCGGCGGCATCGTCGACGCGCTTGTCGCCTTCGAGCCGTGTGGGCCAACCGTTGGAGGCGACCTGGACGGTGATTCCGGGGACCTGCTCCAGGCACTTCTGGAAGAGCATCATGCCGGCGCGGAACTCGTGCATGCCGGGCGGGTGCGAGGGGCGGCCGGCAATCAGGAGGACCTTCTTCGGTGCGGCCGGCTTCGAGGTGGCGCATCCGGTGGCGGCCAGAACGGCCACGACCAGCGCGAGCACAGGCTTGAGGAGGGACTTCATGCGCGGAGTGTCGCGGGAAGGCCGGCCTTCGGGCAAGCACCGGGGGGTGTTAAGGAGGTGACGGATGCAGCGCCCAGTGGGTACCGATGCGCACGCTGTCCGAAATCGCCCGGGTGATCGTTTCCTTGGCCGCCCGTACCGCCGACGGCAGGGAATGGCCGCGGGCGAGGTGTGCTGCGATGGCGGCCGAGTAGGTGCAGCCCGTGCCATGGGTGGAAACCCCGTGAACGAAGGGCGCTGCGAGAATCAGTTCGCGCGTGCCGTCCCAGAAGATGTCCACGGCTTTGGCCGAGTTCTTCAGGTGACCTCCCTTGACGAGGAACGCGCATCGGTGCCGAGCGTGCAATTCCCGTGCCGCGGCGCGGAGATCGTCGACGGAATTCAATGGCGATCCCAGCAGGTGCGCGGCCTCGTCGAGGTTCGGCGTCGCAATAGCCGCCAATGGCAGCAATTCATCGCGGATGGCGGCCACGGCATCCGGGCGCAGCAGCACGCTGCCGCTGGTGGCAATCATGACGGGATCGACGACGAGGGGTGGTTGGTGGGGGGTGGTCCACCACCGCACCACTTCCCGGACCAGTTCGACGCTCCAGAGCATTCCGGACTTGGCGGCGGCCGGTCGGAGTTCGCTGAACACGGCCAAGAGTTGGGCGCGGAGGAATTCCGGGGAAACGGGTTCAACGGCCGTGACGCCGGCAGGGTTCTGGGCGGTGAGGCAGGTGATGGCGGTGGTGCCGTGGGTTCGGAGTGACTGGAAGACCTTGAGATCGGCCTGCAATCCGGCTCCGCCCCCGGAGTCGGATCCGGCGATGGTCAGGGCGATGGGCCAGGCCGCGTGGCGACGATGGGGTGTGTGGCGGATCTTCATGACAGTCGCGTGACGGAGTTGCCGTCGACGTGGGACAGACGGTGAAGTTTCGGGGATTCAGTTGCCAGAAATTGCCAGTTCCCAGTTCCCAGAATCTTCAAACTTCCAACTCTCGCTCGCGCCGGGTGAGTGCACCCGGCCTACAAAAGGAGTTCCCAGTCGCCAGTTTCCAGTTTCCACAACTGGGGACTGGCAACTGGCAACTCTCCCATTTCAGGGCTTGCCTCGGGCAAGGGGACCTTTTCAGATTCTGCCAATTGCCGGCGCGAGACACTTCGCACGGCAGGTTGACCTCGCATGACCAGTAAAGAGGAGCCGATCCAACTGATTGGCACGGTAACGCAGGTGCTCCCGGGGACGATGTTCCGCGTGGAGTTGCCGAACGGCCACACCGTTCTAGCCCACATCTCCGGGAAGATGCGGAAGAACTTCATCCGGATCTCCGTCGGGGACCGGGTTCAGGTCGAGATGTCCCCGTATGATCTGGGCAAGGCCCGGATCACGTTTCGGAGTTGAGGGTTGGTACCGCGCGATCTCCTCGGGGCGGCGATGTCCTCATCGCCCTGGGAGTGGCTTCGGGATTGGCGCCGGGTGGGGGCACCCGGCCTTCAGGGGGGAGCTGCCAGACCCCAGTTCCCGGATTCCAGAGTGCAGGCCGGGTGCCCTCACCCGGCGGGTTTGAAGGATGCGCCGCGTGGGGGCACGCGGCCTTCAGGGGGACAAGGACGTTGCAACCCCGAACAGGTCCTGGCCCATGTCAGAATCCGCGTGGAGCCGGTTTCAACGCACCCAACAGGGTGAGGAAGTCCGCCGCCGAAACCACGCGGGTGTTGGAAGGCAACTTTTGCAACGTCTGGTGGATCGCTTCCAGTGGTCCGCCCTGCTTCTTGAACGACCACGCATGCACCTGGACCAGCGCGAAGGCGTCCGGGGAGGTGGAGGCATCGTTGCCGGATTCCCGGATGGCCCGCGCGACGCCGTCCGGCAGCCAGTCGGGCCGCAGGGTGCCGTCCGGACGCGTTTGTTCCCACAGCAGATGGCGGTAGGCCGCGACCGGTTTTCCGTGGATCCACCGGACGGCACCGCGGCGACGGTTGTAGGGCGCGTAATCCTTGTAGAGCGCGCCATCGATGCGCGGGTCGGCGAGGAGCGCGGCGAGTTCGTCCGGGTTTCCGCCCGAGTTCAGGACGGACGTGACCCGGAGGCCTGCGGTTGCCAGGGCGTTGGCGGAACGACTTGCGACCCGGGTGCGGTCCGGGGCTACGTGGGGAAAGTAATATCCACCGCCGCTGGGACCGCCGACGAAGGAGTCCATTGGTGTGGCGGTACGTTGCAGCCAGGCGAAGGCGGCGGGGGCGAGGTCGGCGAGGCGCGGGGCCAATTCCCAGGTCACCGGGAAAGTGCCGCGTCGTGGGCTCGACCAGAACCCGGGCTGTTCGGTGAATCCGCCGAGGAGCCACTGCACATTGTCGCCATCGGAAATGACGAAGCACACGACCCGCTGACCGGGAAGGGCCGGCGCGGGTGCGGGCGGCCGCGGGGAAGGCGGTGCCGGATCCTGCAGCCAGCGATGGGCGGAGAGGTTGAGGGCCCAGTCCGCCGGGATCACCCATCCGCCGCCGCGGGAGGTTTCACGGACGAAATCGTGTTCGTCGCGTCCCCAGCCGAGGACTTCCGTGTCGGGTCCAAGGGCGCGGACCAGTCCGGTCAGCGCACCGGGTGTTTCGGGAAAATCCACCCATGCGTTGCGGGCCACGGCGAGGTCCCGGAGGTGGAAAGGTTTTGAAATCGGTTGGTGGATCAACACTCCACGTGTGGCCTCCCCGCCGAAGCGGTCCAGGAGGTTTGTGGCGGATTCCGCGCGCAGATCCGCGACCTCGGTCAGGCCGAGCGCGAGTGCCCGGTCCCGGAGGGTTGTATCGACCACGAGGGCCCGGCGCGGTCCGGCCAGGCTGGTGGCGAGGTTGAGGGTGTGGTTGGTGACGGTACAGGTGAGGAAGCCGTTGAAGGCAGAGCGATTGGACGCGAGGAGTGCCCAGACGGATTCCACCGGCGTGATCTCGAACCGCGGGCTGACCCGTTCGAGGACACGCGCGTGGAGTCCGCCGCTGCGGATCCAGACGGTGGGTTGGTCGCGGTTGAGGTGTCCCTGCGCCGAGGCGAGCAGGGCCTGTTCCGCGGAAGCTGTTCCCGGCGGTGGCGGGACGATCCAGAGCCGGGGCAGTGACGATTGTGCGGCGAGCGGAAGGTGGCTGGTGGCGGCCACGAGCAGTACCCCGAATCGGGCGCGGAGGCGTCGGGTGAAGCGGACCAACAACGGGCGGAGTGCGGTCACGGATTGGCGGAGATCTTGCGGACCTTGATTTCCGTAAGGTTCGCAATGCCCATTTCAACGAGGGCGCAGTTCTCGTAGAGACGCGGTTCGAAGGGCTTCTCACCTTCGGTCGGATTCACGGCGCGCGCGCGGCCGATCTCGTCGACGGAGAGGGCGTCGAGGGCGACGGGATCGGTGCTGAACCGGAGTTGGTTGAGCGTGACGGCGTAATGGAGATAGGTGCGTTCCTCGCCGCGGTACTGGCAGATGAGGGCATCGGTCACACCGAAGGCCACCCGGGGGTAGATGTCGTCGAGGGCGCAGATTTCCGGCAGGAACTCCGCCAGGCGGGCGCCTTCCTGCTCGAAGCGCATGGTATTGTCGACGGCGCCCAGGGACAGGCTGGCGATCTGGCCGTTCACCCCGAGCAGGCTGTGGCTGAGTAGCGGCGTTACCGGAATGATCTTGGTGACATCGCGCGTGAGGAGACGGCTGACGAATGACTTCCGTCCGGCGTTGGCACGGTCGCGCACGGGAAACTCGAGGTCGCCGATCAGAAGACGGCCGATGGTG
>JBIKWS010000400.1:0-4535 GCA_044356195.1 Cyanophyceae cyanobacterium | reverse complement strand
TCCGAGGACGAGGATCATCCAGTCATTGTGGTCGAGAACGAACCGGACCACCGCATTCCCGTTGGAAAGATCCTTCATCGAGACCAGGTCCATGGCGATCTGCCGGAACTTCGGGAAAACGACGATGAGGATCATCGTCATCACCGAGCTGCTGATCGAGGAAGTGAGCGCGATGAGCAGGAGCGTCGCGTTGAGACCGGTGCTGGAGGCGTCCCGGGGTTCATCGAGCGTCAGGCGGGCATGCTTCAGCACCTGTTTGAGGCGCCCGGTGCGCAGGCCGATCTGGACCATGGCGCGGATGTCCGCGGGCAGGACGGAAGGAGCGAAGTCGAGGGCGGCGTCGAGGTGGACCCCGTTTTCGATGTAGGCCGCGAGGATGTGGATGCGGATGGGTAGATCCGGGTCGGCGGTGTTGCAGGCATCGACGAGGACGGATTCCGGCGTGCGGCCGTCCGCGACGGAGATCTCCAGGAGCGAGAGGAAATGCCGGGCGCGCTCGCGTCGGCGGTGGGCCAGGGTGACCAGCCAGTGGATGGCCAGGACCACGGCGATGGCGAGGCCCACTTCGACGGCCAGCACCACGAGCGTGGCGGTCCACTGGAGGATGAGGACGCTGGGATGGGAACCGTTCATGGCATCATTCCCCTCCGCCGAGCTTGTCGATCATCGTCACCAACCCAAGGAAGGCCGGAAGGAAATTGAGGACGATCAGGAATCCGAGGGCGAGCACCGCTCCGGGTGCCAGGCCGGTGACCAGGATGTCCATGCGATGCCGTGCCCGTTCCGAGTAATGCGCGGCGGCGCGGCCGAAGCCATCGGCGACACGGTCTCCGGTGGAGAGGACCAGCCAGCGGAAGAACGGGGGAATCGCTTTCGAGGGATGCTGGGCGTCCGGACGGGAGACTTCGGCAAGGCGTGTGATGCCGCCTTGGATGCGGGTTTCCCATCGCGCGAGTTCACTCGCGGCAGGAGTATTGGTTTCCAGTTCGCGCACGAGCCGGATGGATTCCGGCAGCGGGCACCCCGATTGGAGCAGCAGGTGAAAGGACTGGGCGATCTGGGCGAGGCGCGCGTCCTTGAAGCCGGGCAGGCGGGAGCCGAGCCATCGGCGGGTCGGCGGAAGGATCAGGGCGGCCAGGGCCAACGCGAAGAGTCCGAGCAATGCGTGGTTGAGGCTGTGGGTGAAACTGCCCATGGGAAGGCTGGTACCGTCCCCGGCTAAATCACTGAAGGCGGCGTTGGCGCGCGCATTGATCCGGATGGCGATCCAGCTGACGCCGAGTCCCACGCACAACACGAGGACCGGGTAAAACAACGCCGACTGCACATTCCGCCGAAGCCGCGAGGATTCCTCGAAGTGATTGGCTGCGGCAATCAGTGCCGCGGGGAGGTTTCCGCCAGCCACGCCCGTGCGCACGATGCGGGTATAGATGCGCGGGAGTTTGCGACGTTCGATGGCCTCGGCGAGGGGCATGCCCTGCGCGAGTTCGGATTCGAGGGCGAGGAGTTCGCCCTTGAGCGGGCCGCGGAGATCGGCGGCGGCCTGGCGAAGGGCTCCTTCGAGGGGGACGCCTTCGAGGAGGAGGGCGGCCAGTTGGCGGTTGAGGAAGGCGAGGGTGTCGGGGTTCATGTGCCGAGGATGCGTCGGACTTCGGAGGGAAGGGTGATGCCGGCGGCAACGGCGGCGGCCGCGGATTCGGCGAGGGTGGGTGCGGGTTGGAAAGCGTCGAAGGTTCCGGCGCGGAGTGCAGGGCGTTGGGCGTCGGTGAGGGCCAGGTGTTCGCAGATGGGGAACCGACCTGAGAAGCCGGTCTGCGCGCAACGGTCACAGCGGTTGCCGCCGCAGTGGGAGCACACGCGGCGCATGAGTCGCTGGTTGATCACCAGGGAAAGCGAGGCGGCCACGGCGAAGGGATCGGAGACGAGCAGGCGGAGACGTTCGAGAACGCCGCGGCACGAGCCGGCGTGCAGCGTCGAGAGCACGAGATGGCCGGTGAGGGCGGCGCGGACCGCAAGGTTGGCGGTTTCCTCGTCGCGGATTTCCCCGATCAGCAGGACCTGCGGGTCCTGCCGCAGGAGGTGGCGGACGGCGTTGGCGAAGGTGAGTCCCCGGGCTTCGTTGACCTCGGTTTGCATCACGCCCGGCACGAGGATCTCCACCGGATCTTCGACGGACACCAGGTGGCGTCCGGCTTCGGCGGCGAGTTCGAGGAGGGCGGCATGCCCGGTGGTGGATTTGCCGCTGCCAGCGGGCCCCGTGAGGAGGATCAGTCCGGTGGGCTGGGCGATGGCGGTGCGCAGGGCGACGAGGGTGGATGCCGGAAGTCCGAGATCGCCGAGCGCCACGGCCGAACCGCCGCGGAACAACCGGAGGACGACCTTCTCGCCGCTGACGGTTGGGTAGGTCGACACGCGGACATCTTCGGGCAGGCCGGCTTCGCTGGCGGCAATGCGGCCTTCCTGCGGGAGGGAATCCTGGAAGGTGCGGAGGCGTGCGAGGTACTTGAGCCGTCCGATCATCCGTTCGCCGAGCGGATTCGGGAATCCCGGGCGCGGATGGAGGACTCCGTCGACGCGCCACTGGTGGTCCACGCCGCGTGTGGTGGCCTGGAGATGGATGTCGCTGGCGTGGGCGGCGTGCGCGGCGGTCAGCAGTTCCTGGACGGCGACGGGCGCGTCAGGATCGGTGTGGATGGAGTCGGTGGACAGCCGCATGGTGATTCTTGCGGACTGTGACAGCTCCGGAGGCGGGGGGTCACGTGGGAAACAGAAAGGGCGCCGTGCGTGTGAACGCAGGCGCCCTTTTCGAAGTTCGAAGACGTAAGACTCAGGACTTCCGGAAGCGGCGGAAGGTCCAGAGGCCCGCGAAGCCGGCCCCATAGAGGGCCAGGTGGGCGGCCACCGGAAGCTCGGGCACCGCGGTGACCTCCCAGGTGCCGATGATCGGTCCGAGATTGTCGGAGTATCCCGCGAACACGGGTCCGGTGGTGCCGACGATCGGGAGCAAAGCTGCCTGAGACGCGAGGTTGATCGTGGACGTGCCGGAGAAGGCGCTGAAGAACGTTCCGAAGATCTGGGGCGGCGAGCTGGGAGGATCATCCGTGGATCGGTAGAAGCTCAGGTCTGAGAACACGCCCGGGAACGTGTCGTCGGCGGCCCAGGTATCATAAGCCACCCCTGAGGCGAAAGGTGCCAGGGTTCCGGTCACTCCAGCGAATGTGGTGCTGGGGATATCCGCGGTGAAGAACAGTTGGAGGGTGACGCCATCGAACAACGTCAGCGAGGAGTTGGCGGTTGCGTTGAGCGGTGTGGCTGTGATCACCACGGCGGATGGATCCGTGAGATCAATGCCCAGATGGAAGACCTGGGCATGCGCAGCGCCTGCGGCGAGCAGCGCGGCGGCACAGAGGATGTGTTTGTTCATGGTTTTGTATGAGGGGGTGTCTTCCGACGGTGTCCTGTGACCGGACCCAAAGGATGACCAGTACTCAACCTTCTGATGGAGACGGATAGAACCAATTTTGGTTACGCTGGCAACACTGGATTCAGGGGGGTGGCCATCGCCGGGTGAGGGCACCCGGCCTTCAACCTCGTGATTCGTGGTTTTGGCCTTGCCTCAGGGAGGGGGGAGAGTTCCCTTTTTCCCATGTCTTCCCATTTGATGTCGCGCCGGCAGGCGCTGGGTGCCACGGCCGCCGCTGCAACCGTTGGAGCGCTGGGCTGGCGGCTGTCCGCCGCGGAATCGGCGGCGGGAATGAAGGGCCGGATCAACCACAGCGTGTGCAAGTGGTGTTACCCTTCGGTTTCGCTGGAGGACCTCTGCAAGGCGGCTCCCTCGATCGGGCTCCGGTCCATCGAACTCCTCGGGCCCAAGGATTGGGAAGTCATCGCCAAGCATGGGATCGGCTGCGCCATCACCAGCAATCCGGAAGTGGACGGCATCGGTGGCATCGGCAAGGCGTTCAATCGGCTCGAGCATCACGACCGGTTGGTGAAGGGGTACGAGGAGTGGATCCCGTTGGCGGCTAAGGCGGGCTTGAAGAATGTGATCTGCTTCTCCGGCAATCGCGGCGGCATGGACGAGGAAACGGGCCTCAAGAACTGCGCGACCGGTCTCAAACGGTTGATGGGTCTGTGCGAGCAACACGGCATCACGCTCGTCATGGAGCTCCTGAACTCCCGAGTCGATCACAAGGACTACATGTGCGACCGCTCGACGTGGGGCGTGGAGTTGTGCAAGCGGGTGGGTTCCGAGCGGTTCAAGCTGCTGTACGACATCTACCACATGCAGATCATGGAAGGGGATGTCATCGCCACCATCCGGCGCAGTCACTCGTACTTCGCGCATTACCACACGGGCGGCGTGCCGGGGCGCAACGAGATCGATGAAACCCAGGAGTTGAACTACCCGGCCATCATGCAGGCCATCGTGGCGACCGGGTACAAGGGGTTCGTCGCGCAGGAATTCATCCCGAAGCGCGCAGACAAGCTCGGGTCCCTGAAGCAGGGCGTTTCCATCTGCGACGTGTGAGGCG
>JBIKWS010000399.1:0-4540 GCA_044356195.1 Cyanophyceae cyanobacterium | reverse complement strand
GTCAGCGTCACCGACATCGATCCGCTTTCGGTGTAGGCGACCTCTCCCATGTGAACGAGCGAGAACTGCGCCTGGATCTGGCTGTTCTGCATGGCCGTATTGGCGTCGGCGACCGACTGCAGGATCTTGGCTTCCATGCCGGCCTGGCCATAACGCACCCGCGAAGCCGGGGTGTACAACACCATGACCTCGATGACGTGAACCCCTTCGGTCGGCGGGGTTGTTGCTGGCATCGCGTTGCGACCCGTCGGGATGGGCGCAGGGAGCGACGCTCCGTGGCCCATGGTCGAACCCTTGGCTTCGCTGTGCTGGAACAGGTGGTAACTGTTGCCGCCCGCCGGAGCGATTTCGTACAGCTCGTTGCCCGTGCTCATGGCCCGGTCAATCACACCGGAAACCACGCCTCGCCGGACGGCGAAAGTGGCACGACTGAGGGGTTCGCCGGTGATGTGGCCGGACCACACACGGTCCCCATTGGGGAGTTGGGTCAGGTGATCCCGGTCCAGGCGAACGGTCTCGCCGGGGAACAGGGTCACGTCGAATGAACCCCGGTCGAGGACCTTTGGATTCAGTTCGATGGAACGAAACCTGCCAGGAAGCGCTTCGCGTGGAGCGGAACGCTTGGTGGGTTTCACGGTTGGTTTTGTCAGGTCGCCTAACTCTTGCCTGGTGGACGCCGAAGCAGTTGCTACAGCGCAGCCCACCAGCAGGAGCAGAAGACCCTTTCGGAAGGTATGGGCAATGCCCATGCCAAACATGCTCTTCATTGCAATGTTCGATCGGGGTTTCTGCCCTCCCTTTTGTGCGGCGGTACCTCCCGCCACACCCCTATTGGGCGCTCAAAGAACGCCACAGCTGTACTTGATAATGGCTAAACTGCCAAACAGAGAAACTTCCTCCCTCCAACTATATTTTGCCATCGGACTGCGACAAACGCCCGCCACTTCCCTGAGGAGTGGGCAACTCTGAGATTCAGACCACCTCCACGTCGGCGGTCTCCAGACGCACCGACGCTGCTTCCGAGATGAAGTCGAGGCGCAGTACCACGCTCAACGGGGTTTCCAGCCGCTCGACCATTCCCTCCATCCCCCGCAGCGGTCCACCGGAGATCCTCACCCGGGTCCCCACCTGAATCCCGCTGGCCGGACCGATCTCCAACCCAGCCTCAATCGCGAAGAGGATCTCGCGCAGTTGTCGGTCAAATTCCCCCATGTCCGGCGGCACCAACACACGGGCCGCGTGCCGGTTCTGCTGGATTCGGGCCCCGTCGCGAGCCTCCGCCCACACGAAGACGTATCCGGGGAAGAGCACCTTCTCGAATCGAACCACCTTGCCCCGATAGCGCTTCACCGAGAGGTAAGTGGGCAGTTCCGCACGAAAACCCTCCCTCCGCGCCCATTCGGCCAACTTTTTCTCGGCACGCGACAACGTGTGGACCACCAGCCAGGAAGGTGGAGCCACGGATCGGTCCGGCATGTTGTCCGCTGCATTCAACGTCAGGCCGGCGTCCCTAGCGCCCGCCCACCCACCCCGCAAGACGCAATTTTCCCGTTTGCCTCCACCACAACGTCCACCAACCTCCCCCAATGGCCGCCTCCGTGGAATCCGTCCCGCTCGCGACGTCCGATCCGATCAACGCGCAGATCCTTGCTGTCAGCGAGGATCGCATTCTTGGTTATCAACGGGATCCGTTTCTAAGTATCGCCCGCGAGGCGAACCTTCCGGCCGCCACCGTCCTGGAACGGCTCCGGGCCATGCTCGGCGCGGGTGTGATCCGCCGCATCCGCCAGACCCTGCTCGCCACCAGTCTGGCCGATGGCGCCCTGTGTGCCTGGCAACTCCCGGAGGCCCGGCTCGATGCCGCCTTCGATCATCTTTTCCAGAAGGACCCCTTCAGCGGGCACGTCGTGATCCGGTCCACGGATGCCGCCAATCCCGGCGCCAACTACCGTCTCTGGACCACCCTCAAGGTGCCTCAGGGCTACTCCCTCGCCCGGCACGCCGCGTATCTCGCCGAGAAGATCGGGGCGGAACACTACCGGCTGATGCCGGCACGAAAGCTCTTCGCCCTCGGTGTCGGCCATGTCCGCCGGCGCGGCATGGAACCGGGCAGCCGGGCGGAGGTCCCGGCAGATGCCATCGACGTGCAGGTCGTCCAACTCACGGATCTCGAATGGCAGGTCCTCACGGAGCTGAAGCGTGAGTTCACGCCCGACGAGCTCGTGCCGGATCCATGGGTAGGGCGGGCCGAGGCGGCGGGCGTCTCGATCGGAACCTTTCACGAAGTAGCCGAAGGCCTCGTGCGGAAGCAGGTGATCGGTCGCTTCAGCACCTTCCTCGAGCACGTGAAACCACTGGCCACCGGCGAACGTGTGACCCGCTTCAACGCCCTCTTCCACTGGGCGGTCCCACCCGGACGCGAGGTGGAAGCCGGCCGCGAAGTGGGCCGGCACCACATCATGACCCACGCTTACTGGCGGGAAGGCGGGCCCGAATTCCGCAACGTCAACGTGATGGGCGTCGCCCACGGCACCGACAAGCCAACGGTCCTCGCCCACAAGGCCGCGATCGATGCCCACCTCGCAGAGCTCGGGATCCCCATCGCGTACACGAACGTCTTTTGGGGCGGACGCAGCGAGATCAAGCCCAGCGAAATCTCCCCCCTGGCCTACGCCCAGTGGTGTCGGTCGGCAGGGATTGATCCCCAGGCCATGCGAGAATCCCCCCGCTCCGCGCTTGCCCCGTCCCGAACCGATTCCTAGCTTGTTCGGGCAATGCGCCCGCTCCCGTTCCTCCTTGGTCTGTCCCTCCTTGCCGCTCCGCTCGGCCTTGGGGCCGTGGAAATCGATGCCGAAGATTTCCGCCGCCTTGCCGACCGCGTGAACTCCCACGACGAGGCCTTCGACGCCTATCGCAACACCATCCAGGAACTCCGTACCGAGGTCGCCCGCCTCCGTGCCGAAAACGACCGACTCCGCACGCAGGTCAACACTCCCCGGAACTACGCGACCCAGGAACAGATCACCAAGCTCGCGGACCAGATCCGCGAGGTCGAAAAGAACCGGACCGCGGACAAGCAGCAGTTCCTCGACGCCTTCGAGAAGCTGAAGTCGCTTCCTCCCACGGTCGTCGTCCCCCCGCCCTCCTCCCGTCCGAAGACCACCGAAACCAGCAACCGTCCGACGGGCGACAAGCCCACCCCGGCCAAGGAACCGGCGACGACGGACAAGCCGACCCCGGCCGCCCCGGAACTTCCGGGCGAGTTCTACGAACACACCCTCGCCGAAGGCGAAACCCTGAGCGCGGTCATCGACGCCTACAACAAGGAGCACGGTCTGAAGGTCCGGCTGGCCCAGGTGCTCAAGGCCAACCCCGCCATCAAGGACCCCAAGAAACTCCGTCAGGGCCAGAAGATCCGCATCCCGGTCGTGAAATGAAGTTTCTCCGCCGGATCCACCTGTACCTTGGCGTCCTTTACGCCCCCCTGCTGCTCTTCTTCCTCGGAACGGGCTGGTATCAGGTCCTCAATCCCGACCGGCTCAAGTCCCCCTCGGAGGCGGAAACGTGGGTCCAGAAGTTCCGGGTCATCCACACCGACCAGATCTATCCGCGCGACAACACCCTCGGAAAGTTCGCCTCCCCGACCCTGTTCCAGTGGTTGGTTTACGGCATGTCGGCCGCGTTGATCCTCGCCACGGTCGTTGGACTCGTCCTTGCCTTCCGCTCGGTCAAACCCCGATGGCCCGTCTGGCTTGCGCTCGGACTCGGCATCCTGCTGCCCGTCCTCACCCTCTGGCTCGGCAGCGCCCGCTGAGTGCGCCGCTCACGCCTCGTCCCGCGCCACCGCTTCGTCCACCGGCTTGCGGATCACCCGCGTCCCGGCAATCAGGTCGTGCAAGGCCCGACGCTCCGGATGCAGCGGAGCCACGAGATACCCGATGCCCATGGCCGCAATCGACAGCAGCTCGGCGAAGAACCGGGCCAGTGCCCGCGGAAAGGTCAGCGGCACGCCGTCGACGCGGACAACCCGCAATCCGAAGAGCAGCTTGCCCGGCGTGGCTCCCAGACCCGCGTGGAAACCCACGAAGTAAGCCAGCCGCAAAGGCAGGAACGTGCTCAGGAAGAGCGTGTAGAAACGCAGCAGCACCTGGATGTCCGGAGCCGCCTTCGCTGACTCCTTCAGGGCCGCCTCCTGGAGCTCCCGGTAGTACTCTGCCCACGGCAACGTGATCAGGCTGAACAGGGCCGCCACGATGAACACGTCCAGGATGTAAGCCGCCGCCCGGATCGGAAACTCGGCATCGTGAAACCGGGGTTCCGGTCTGGAAACCACCGGAATCACCGGGGGCGCCGAAGGAAGGTCCCATCGCAATTCCGGCCACGCCGACGCCGGCTGCCAACGCTGCTCCTCACCGCTCCAGACCAAGGTGCCCGGGCCCACCCGCCCGTCCTCGATCCACGCCCGCAGCTCGTCCAGGGTCGCCGCCATGTACTCCCGGCCATCTGCGCCAATGATCTTGTAGTCGACGCCCTTCAAAGT
>JBIKWS010000016.1:0-15565 GCA_044356195.1 Cyanophyceae cyanobacterium | reverse complement strand
TTTGGCGACATCGGATTTGGCGATCACCTGTTCGGCGCCTGCCGCGTTCCGGAGGACAATCTCCTGCGGGGTTTCGCGGGCGAGGGTTCCGACGAGTTCGGAGTCATCCTTCAGCGTCACCACCACCGAGTGGTAGCCCTCCTTGATCTTCACGTTGGGCAGGAGGATCGATTCAACGAGGTAATCGGCCGGAGCGCTCGCCCCGATGGAGGTCATGTCGGGACCGACGCGTCCGCCGGCGCCGCCGATGGCGTGGCAACCGACGCATCCGAGGGTGTCGCGACGATAGATGGCTTCGCCGCGTGCGGGATCGCCGGATTGCTGGGCGCGTGCGGCGAGGTCCTTGATCAGGCTGGCGGTGAAAGCCTGGGCATCGCCGGTGAGGCCGGCGGCGCTGGCGAGGGCGACGACGAGTTCGACCTCGTTGCGGCCGCCTTCACGGGCGACCCGCATGCCTGCCCGGGCGGCGGCCTCCGGAAGGAACCGGGGGGTGGCCTGGGTCTTTGCCTGGATGGCCTCGGCCACGGGTTTGGCGATCCCTTTCTGGGCAAGGATGCCACGCCACAAAGCGAGGGCCGCAGTGTCCTCCTGGATGCTTGGGAGGAGGGCGATCAGCGGGGCGATGGCAGCGTTGGCGTCAAGGGCTGCCAACGCGGCGATGGCGTCGGGCCGGGATTCCACCGGGCCTTGGGCGGCCTGGGTCTTGAGGAGGTTGACGACGGCGGGTCCACCGATCTGGCGCAGGGCCTGGAAGCTGGCGGCGCGGACGGAAGCCGACGTATCCGATGCCGCGAGTTGTCCCAGTTGGGGGATCTTCGATGTGTCCTTCAGTGAACCGGTCCAGGCGACGGCGGCCTCACGGAGGGAGGGGTCAGGGTGTTGCAGGAGTGCGGGGATGGCCGCGGCGTCCCCTTCCGGCCGGAGTTTCCGTTGGCGCTGGGCTTCCATGAGGGCGCGGACGGCACGGACGGCGGCGGCCGGTTGGAGGCGGTTCGAGGTGACGGCTCCCAGGAGAGTGCGCAGTTCGGCGGGTCCGCCCGCTTGACCAATCACTTCGATCCACGGGCCGGTGCCTGCGGCGTCGATCGGGCGGGATTCCAGCAAGCGGGACAGGACGCGGCTGGCCTGGGCGGGTTGGATGGCCTTGAGGGCGAACTCGAGTTGGCGTTCGCGGCCCTCGGTCTTCCAGGCACCCGATTCCAGGGCGGCGATCCACGGCTCGGAAAGCTGGTTGATTGTCAGCCAGAGGGCGTAGTCCAGCGTTGGATCCATCGGTTGGTCGAGCACGCCGAGGGCGATCTCGGCGGCGCGGGCATCGGGAATGCGTGCGAGGGCGCGGACCGCTTCGAGGCGGACGGAGGGGGCCGTGTCCTTGGCAAGCTTTTCGAGGGATGGCAGGCGCGGATCCTGCGCGAGCAGGGCGCAGGTGGATAGCAGGGCAATCGCGAGGGATGCGTGCGTGGCACGGCGTGGCATGCGGGAACTTTAGGGGGGGAGTCCCAAGTTGGAAGATTGAAGATTCAGGATCGGGTGTGAAGCGCTTGTAAGGAATCAGCCGTGGCCGCGACGAACCCGTGTATGATTCGCTCCACGATTGCCTGCCTGATGTTCGGCTTTGTCGCCACCACCGGTGCGCTTGCTGCCGAGAAGTCACTCCTCAACCTCGACAAGGGTGGCGTCGCCATCCAGGGCCACGATCCGGTGGCGTTCTTCACGGTGAAGGCACCCGTGAAGGGCCAGTCGGAGTTCTCCAGCGAGTACCACGGTGCGAAGTACCTTTTCCGGTCGGCGAAGAGCAAGTCGGCCTTCGACGCAGAGCCTGCGAAGTATGAGCCGCAGTTTGGTGGGTACTGTGCTTACGGTGTCTCCAAGGGAAAGCTGGTGGAGATTGATCCGGCTGCCTTCCAGATCGTGGATGGCCGGCTCCTCCTCCAGTACAGCAAGGGGGTCCGGGACGATTTCAACAAGGACGCCGGTGGCAATCTCAAGAAGGCGGAGGAAAACTGGCCCAAGCTCGTGGAGAAGAAGGGAAAGTGAACAGGATTCCCTGCAAGTCGGAGAGACTGGTGCCTGACGTGACCTGACCTTACCCGAACCTTCCATGATTGAACTTGTCCGACTCGGATGGGTGCTTCTCGCCGTCTACATGACTGCAGGGGGGCTCTTCTGCGTGGCCTTCCAACTTCGGGGGCTCCCGAAAGTGGACCCGGCGGCCCGCGAGAGTGGGGTGGGCTTTCGCTTGATGATCTCGCCGGGAGTCACGGCCTTGTGGCCGTGGTTGGCCTGGCGATGGGTGCGGGCCAACCGGGGCCGAGTGCAAGATCCAGCCATGGATTCCGTCCAGACACCCCGACGTCTCCGGACGGTCCATTCGCTCCTGTGGAAGGCGATGGCGATTCTCGTTCCCGTTGGACTCGGGGTCGCGCTGTGGTCGCGACCTACAGAAAACCATCTGCCCTCGTCGAAACTCCCGTACTCCCAGTCAGGTCCTCCTCCAGCGCTGACGGCACCGCGCTGAAACGGAACGCAATTCCCAACCCTCCATGTCTGCCTCCTATCGGGCGATTGATTGGAACCGCCAGAAGCGCCTCTACGACCTGACAGTCGTGGGTCTGCTGGCGCTTGGCCTCGCCGTTTTCATCGGGGTTTCCCTCTGGGTTTCGCCCCACTTCACCGCGGAGACGCTTCTCATTCGTGGTCTCGCGGTGTCGGCCCTGTTGCTCCTGCATGTCATCCTTTGCCTTGGGCCGTTGGCCCGGCTCGACCCACGGTTCCTGCCCATGCTCTACAACCGGCGCCATCTGGGCGTGACGCTGTTCGTTCTGGCGCTGGCGCATGGGGCGTTGTCCCTCGTCCAGTTCCATGCACTGGGCGATGAGAATCCGTTGGTCAGTGTGTTCACTGCATACCGGTCCGACTACCGGGTCGTCGCCGACGGGCGGATCAACCTGGCCCATTTTCCCTTCGAGCCGTTTGGATTGTTTGCCTTGGTCATCCTCTTCGTGATGGCTGCGACCAGCCATGATTTCTGGTTGCGCAACATGGGCGCGGCTTTCTGGAAGACACTGCATCTGGGCGTCTACGCCGCCTACGGCTTGGTGCTGGCCCACCTGGCACTCGGAGTCCTGCAGTCGGAACGCAGCCTGTTGTATCCGCTGTTGCTCGCGGCAGGCTTTGGAACGGTTGCCGGACTTCACCTGCTGGCTGCGTATCGGGAAGGACGCGTCGACAAGGAGCAGTCCCTGGCCGGCGCGGATGGTTTTTACGACGTGTGTGGCCTGGTCGAGGTCCGGGAGGGCCGCGGCAAGGTGGTCGTTGCGGGCGGTCATCGGGTCGCACTGTTCCGGCATGAGGGACGCCTGTTTGCCACCTCCAACGTGTGCCGGCATCAGGGTGGGCCATTGGGCGAGGGTCGCATTGTGGACGGGTGCATCACCTGTCCCTGGCACGGATGGAACTACCAACCCGCGGACGGATGCAGCCCGCCGCCCTTTGAGGAGGTCATCGCCACCTATGAGACCCGAGTCATCGGGGATCGGGTCTGGGTGAAAGGAATCCCAAACCCGATGGGGACCAGATCCGCGGGATCAACCATCACCACTGCCTGAGATGAGCGACGATTTCTACATTGGTTATCTGGACCGGAGCCCGACAACCTTGTCCCGTCACACCCGCGGATGGGTGTGGATCCTCGCCTTGGTGGTCGTGGGATTGACTGCGTTTGTCGCCGCCCGCCAAGCACCCGCTGAACCCGGGACCTTCGAGTTCGGCATCCAGCGGACCTTCGAAGGGGTGCTGTACGAAACACCGTTGCCGGTCCTGCGCTCGGTTTCCGCGGAGGGTGCGGTGACCAACCATCTGCTCGTCGGTGCCGGGAAGCATGGCCTGCCGGGATTCGCCCGTGGTCATGGTGGCGAGCGGGTCCGGTTCCAAGGTTCGCTGATCCAACGGGGTGCCGCCTCAATGATCGAACTGAATGACGGACGTTCCTTCACCGTGATCTCGCTTGGGCAGGCGGAGCCTCGTCCAGCGAAGGAACTGCTCGGGCCTGTCGTCCTGCGCGGAGAATTGGTGGATACGAAGTGCTACTTCGGCGTCATGCGTCCGGCGACCGGAAAGGTCCATCGCGGCTGTGCAGTTCGATGCCTCAGCGGTGGGGTGCCTCCGGGGTTGTTGGTTCGTGACGGACGGGACGGGGCGACTGTGGTGATGCTGAGCGCTCCCGGAGGAACCCCGCTGACTTACGATGTCCAGTGGGCGGCACGTTGGCTGGAGGTGTCCGGAACCTTGTTCTTAGAGGAGGGCACGCTTCGCGTGGAGGTCGACTCGCTCCAGTTGCTGGAATGATTCCGCTGCGGCGGTGTCAGGATGCGTTCAGGACGCTCCCGTCCACGGAAACAGGGTTGCATGCGGTGGCGTTCCCTTGTGGAGTTGGTGCGAACACAGTCCCACTGCAATGAATTCACGCATGAAGCCCCTGCTTTCCAGTCTCGTTGTTTCCCTGGCCCTGCTCTCGGATTCGGGCATCGCCGGGGAATGGACCCAATGGCGCGGCCCTGGCCGTGAGGATCGCTCGCCGGACAAGGGTTTGCTGAAGTCCTGGCCGCAGGGTGGACCGAAGCAGTTGTGGGTGTTCAACGACGCAGGTCTGGGTTATGCGGGTTACTCGATCTCCGATGGCAAGCTGTTCACCATGGGATTGCGCGGCCAGCAGGAGTTCGTGATCGCCATCGATGTGGCCTCGGGCAAGGAGGTCTGGTCGGCTCCCGCGGGCCCAAAGTATCCGAACGGTTGGGGCGACGGACCGCGGTGCACGCCGACGATCGACGGGGATCATGTGTATGCGGTGGGCGGCCAGGGGTTGCTCGTCTGCCTGAAGAAGTCGGATGGAAAGGAAGTGTGGTCGAAGTCGCTGGTGAAGGACCTCGGCGGCAAGCTCCAGTCTTGGGGCTACACTGAATCGCTGCTGATCGTGGGCGGCAATGTGATCTGCACGCCGGGCGGATCCGGTGGAACGTTGACGGCGCTGGACAAGAAGTCCGGCGCGGTGGTCTGGCGTACGACCGACCTGAAGGATGAGGCCCAGTACTCGTCGCCGATCCTGATCAAGCACGAGGGCAAGGAGCAGATCGTGCAGTTGGTGATGAAGCGGTTCTTCGGTGTCGATCCCGCCTCGGGCAAGGTGCTGTGGAATGTTGATTTTCCGGGCCGCACGGCGGTGATTCCAACGCCGGTCTACCATGACGGCATCGTGTACGTCACCGCGGGGTACGGTGTGGGCTGCAAGGCGGTGCGCCTTGGGTCAGCCGGGCCCGAGGTCGTGTACGAGGACAACAAGGTCATGAAGAACCACCACGGCGGCGTGGTGCGCGTGGGCGACCATCTCTACGGGTACTCCGACGGCCCGGGATGGGTGTGTCAGGACCTCAAGACCGGCAAGGAAGTCTGGGCGAACAAGTCACTCGGCAAGGGCTCGGTGCACTTCGCCGACGGCATGCTGTACTGCATCGCGGAGGACGGCGGCGACGTGGCGTTGGTCGAGGCCAGCCCTGCGGGATGGAATGAAAAGGGCCGCTTCAAGCTCTCGCCGCAGACGACCCAGCGGAATCCGCAGGGCCGGATCTGGACGCATCCCGTGGTCCTCGACGGCAAGCTCTACCTCCGCGACCAGGAGTTGCTGCACTGCTACGACGTGAAGGGCCGCTGATCGGCGCTCCTGAGCCTCTTCCGGAGCGGGGTGGCGACGTCCTCGTCACCCTTCCAAAGCCTTTCCGGGGGCGTTGAGGACATCGCCGCCCCGCACCCATCCACCCCGGCCATTTCAGGGAACCGGCGGGCGTGGCGGACCGGCGTAAGGCCGCGCGCCGCCCGCCGGAACTTCCCCGGGCCGCACTGTCGTGGCCTCGGGGGGCGCATCGATCGGGGCCGTGATGTATCCGTGGTAACGCCCCATCCAATACGCCACCAGCCATCCGCCGGGTTCGGCGACGTCGTTGCCACCGGTGCCGCCGTCCTCCTGCATGGTCCAGGCATCCCAGCGCATCGGTTGGTGTTCCCGTGGTGAGAAGGCGCGGATGCCGCCTTTTGGCGCATGCAGTCCTGGCGGTGTGCGGAGGTCGGTGCGGTGCGAATTGGCGAAGCTCCAGACGCGCAGGTCGAGGGGCCATTCGCGCAGGTGCCTTACGGCTTCCGCGGTTTCGCAGTCCTGTCCGGTGAGGGCCCCGTAGACGAACTGGTACCACGGGTTCCGCTCGATCCGGACCATGTCGTAGCTCCGCTCGTAGCCGCGCCGGTACAAGGCCAGCAGGTCGGGATCGGTCTCGAAGCGCAGGAGGTTCCACCAGGCCCAGAAGGCAAGTTGGTCCTCGAAATGCGCGATGTCCTCGGGCGGAAAGCTGCTGCGCTGGCGCAGCGTGAAGTCCGGGTAGCCGAGGTTGATCAAACGGCGGTAGGCCTCGTCGAACCGGGGTTCACGCGTGAAGTGCCATGCCGTCTTCATGAACGACAGCAGTTCCAGCGCCTGCAACCCGCGGTCGAACCGTCCCTCTTCGGTGGCGAAGTATTCGGGATCCCAATGCCCCCATCGTGTGGGCTTGCCGTCGTGGTCGACGAGTTTCCAGCCGTTGCGGAGCAGGTGGTCGGCAATCCGCGTGAGGTGGCGTTTGCCCTGTTCGATCTCGTCCCCTTCTGCGGCGAGTTCGAGGAACAATGTCACGGCGTAGAATTGCGACGCGATCTCGTCGGATGAGGTGTCGCCTTTCCATTCAAACAGCCCGCCCTCGACGTCGTTCCATTCGGCGGCGTATCCACCTGAGCCATGGCCGGCCTTGTGTCCGCGTTCGCCCTTGGCCCACACGGCGCGTGCGGGGAAACCGGGGAGGCCTGTCATGGACTCAAGCCATCGGATGGCGTGGAAGGTGTTCGTGGCCTCGCGCCGAGCGACCAGATCGCGCGTCACCGCCCAACGGTAGGTTTGGGCCGCGAGGTAGTCGCCGGAGTAACCGCCATCGTTGTCGCTGACCTCGCGGACGTATTCGCCGAGCGGCGCGTCCCATTCGAGCTTGTGGGTGAACCCGAGCCGCTTCTGTCCCCACGCGTCGAGGTGGGCTTCATACCACGCGGCCTTCTTTGCCAGCGTGAACGGTTCGTACCGGATCTCTGCGAGACCGCGATCGGTGGCCAGCCAGACGCTGCGGCCGGCGCTCGCGATGGCGTGCACGTGTTCTCCGGGAAGCCAGCGACGGCCTGCGAAGTAATGATGCGTGCCGTCGACGCATCGGATGGCACCGCGGGTCGTGCCCACCCAGAGGTCACCGGAAAATCCCTCGGCAAGGCAGGTTGCGTCCTCGAAGGGAAGACCGTCGGCCCCGGTGACCGGGCGCAGCCGCATGCCGCGGAGTTCGCCCAGGCCGCGCGGTGTGGCGAACCACAGTGCACCGCCGACGGCAAGGAAATCGCGGGTGATCGGCGACGGTAGTCGTCCCCAGTCCACGGCGTGATCGGAGGGGAACCCGTAGCTGTCGAGTCCGCCGAAGCGGCCGCGATCGAGATAACTGATGCGTCCCTCGCCCTGGATCCAGAGGTTGAGTTGGTGGACTTCGATGTGCGCGATGGTGAAAGGGGCGGTGTTGGTGGTGATCGGGGAAAGGCCGTCATCGCGGATCTGAAACACGGTGTTGCCGCTGGCGGCCACCCATCCACCGCGATAGGCCGCGACGTCGGTCACGGTGTTCGTGGTGACACGTGACCAGCCATTGGTTTGCCATTGATGCAGCCCGGACGGTCCCAACGCCCAGAGTCGGTCGCCGGCGGTGGCCAACCGCGTGACAGGACCGTTCCACGCGGGTTCCGGCATCAGTTCTCCCCGGATGGCATCCAGCCGGAGCAACCCGCCGGGTCCGCCCACGAAGACAACGCCGCCCTGCGTGGCGACAGCCGTCAACGGGGTGCCTGTCGGGAACTGGCGTCCCGTTTCCTGAAGGTAGACGCGATCCTCCACCCGATGCGTGGGCGCTGCGGTGATCCCGGGGAACGCTGCCGTAACCGCGGGAGCAACGAGGAAAGCGGCAAGGAGGAGGCTTGAACGGGACGGGATGTTCATTCTGGTTCGAGGCGCTTGTTCCGCGGGTGGAGCGACGGAGCCGATGCGCGTGGCGAGCGTGGACGTGGCCGCTGTGGATTTCAGCTTCAGAATGGGAGTTGGGTTGTCCAAAGACTCCGGCGCGGTGAGTATCCAGCCCATGCGAGTCTGGGTGCTGCTGGCGTGGCTGGGGTTGATTGCGGGCTGTGTGCATCGGGGCGGATCCCGTCCGGGAGAGCCCCTGATGCGGAGTGGCGACGAAATCGTGGTCGCCGGGCAGTTGTTCCACACGGGGACGCGCGTCGTGACCTGGATGGATCCGGGTGGATACGACGCCTATCGCGTGGAGCGGCGCTTTTCGGAGGTGGGGGTTTCCGACTGGGAGAACACCGCGAAGGCGGGGAATGGACCGGAGACGCCGAACCGATACGGATTGCGCAAGGACGGGCTGGACGCTGCGGGAATCGAACGGTTGCGCGGGGGCGGATGGACGTTGCCGGAGTTGCAGGAGCGGATTGACCAGTTCGTGATCCACTTTGATGCCTCGGGAACGAGCCGGCGGTGTTTCGAGATCCTGCATGATCGCCGGGGACTGAGCGTGCACTTCATGTTGGATCACGACGGCACGATCTATCAGACGCTGGATCTCAAGGAACGCGCCTGGCATGCCACGACGGCGAACAGCCGGAGCGTGGGGATCGAGATCGCGCAGGCGGGGGCGTTTCCCGTGCACCAACGGCGGCAGTTGGAGCCGTGGTACACGAATGACGGCGCAGGCATCCGGCTGACATTCCCCGCATGGTTGGGTGAGACCGGTTTTGCGACGCCGGGGTTCGTGGGGCACCCGGCGCGTCCGGAACCGATCATCGGAAAGATCCAGGATTCGGAACTGATCCAGTATGACTTCACGCCGCAGCAGTATGAGGCGCTGGCGCGATTGACGGCGACGTTGAACCGGGTGCTGCCGAAGATCCGGATCGATTATCCGCGGGATGGGGAGGGCAAGTTGGTGCCGCGGGCGTTGGGGGTGGAGGCATTGCAGTCGCACACGGGGCTTCTGGGGCACTACCACGTGCAGAAGGGAAAGGTGGATCCGGGTCCTGCCTTTGATTGGGAACGGGTGATGCGGGATGCCAGACGGGCGGCGAAACGCTGAGGAGCCGGTGGGTTTGGCCGCATCCGGACACGCCTGATTTCAGGAATGGCTGGGGAGGCCAACGGTTACGTGGCGACCCCGTCTGTGAGCGGGGCGGTGATGTCCGTATCGCCTTTGGGGAGTGGCTTTGAGGGGGCGGTTCAGTGCGACGGTTTGAGGAACCGTTGGCGCAGTCGGAGCATGGGTTGTTCGATGAACCGATAGCTGAGCCAGGCCGCGGCCAGGGACAGAATCACCCGGACCAGAATGTGGCCGGGGAAATCCGGGATCCACGTGTATACGAAGGGGACGTGCCAGAGGTAGAGGCTGTAGCTGATCCGGCCGAGCCAGGAGACGGGGGGAAATTCCAGCACGCGGTTGACGGCCGGGCATCGGTCTTCAATGAGGATCTTGAGGATCACGAGGGCGCACAGCAACTGGACCGGTGTCGTGGCGAGGAATCCAAAGTTGCCGGGGGGGAGCATGCGGATGGAGAGCGCCAGGAATCCGAAACAGCCCATGGCGAGAAGGACTCCCGGGAGCGGGACGGAGTCCAGCAACGCGCGGAACCTGGGAAGGCGCTGGAGTTGGGCGAGGAGGGCCCCCATGAGGATGGAATCATACATCATGTCGAGACGGCCGGTCTCCGAGTAGGCCGCCAGGTGGTTCTTCCAGGCAATGTAGCGCCAGACGGGGGCTGCCAGGATCAGCAAGAGGGTCAAGGGCAGGCGGAGGCGGCGGGAGGTCAGGACGAGGATCGGCGGCCACAGGAAATAAAACTGTTCCTCCACCGAAAGGCTCCAGAAGTGGCCCGTCACGTAGTCCTGATTGGTCGGGACCAGGTTCCGGAAGAAGAGCAGCGCACCGATCCATTCCGGCCACTGCGGCCGGGTGCCCTTGGCCAACAACACCGCCAGAACGGTCGCCAGATAGGTCAGCGAGGCGGGCAGGATCCGGAATCCACGGCGGATGAAGTAGGCGCGGAGTCCGATCCGCTGGGTCGAATCCTCCTCGCGGAGGAGGAGGGTCGTGATGAGGAATCCGCTCACCACGAAGAAAAGGGTCACTCCGTCCAATCCTTCCACCGACAATTCCTGAAGGAACGATCCGGGGAGAAGCGTGCGGTCGAATCGGAGGTGGGTGATGGACACCCACAGGATGGCGAACGCCCGGATGCCATCCAGTCCTGGGATCCTGGCCTCGCCGGAAGCAGGTGTTCCACCCTGTGGCAGGGTGGTCGAGGAGGATGCGATGCCGGCGCGTGCCATGTTACGAACCAACGGATCCTCCATCACCGGGCGTGCGAAGGGAAGTGTCGTGGAGTCGTTTCGGGGGGCGCACCTGGACACTGCCCCCAGCCCAAACGGGGTGGCAACGTCCTCGTTGTCCTCTCTCGCCTTTTCCGGGGCGATGAGGATATCGCCGCCCCGAAGTCACCCACGCCGACGGGGAACTTCTGGAAACGGGGATGGCATCCATTGGAGGATGCGGCATCGCATGAAGAATTGTGGCAAAGCGCTGGTCGTGGCTGTGGCCGTGACTTTCGCATGGGTCCATGGACTCCCCCTGGAAGCTGCCGAGCCACTGGCAAAGTCGCGCTACTCCTCCAGCGAACGGATGACGCGCCCCCGGTTGGAGGCGGCGGATGCCTCGGTGAAGGCTCTGGCATTGAAGCGGCGGGTCCTGCCCGAGGTTCCCGGGATGAAGGACTTCCGATGCAGCTTCCATGCGCATGCCGAGGATGCGTCCCACACGGCGGGCACGCGCCCCGAGATGCTGGCGGATGCCCAAAGGGCAGGGATGCACGCCATCTTCCTGAGCGACCACTTCCGGCCGCCGCGGGATTTCATGGATTCGTGGCGGTTCCTGACGAACGGGGTTCTGTTCGTGCCCGGATCGGAATGGCGAGGGTTCCTGGTGCATCCGATGACCTCGGTGATGGCTCACGAAAAGGCGGACTTGAAGGACTTCGTCCCGCGCGTGACCAACGGCGACGGGATGCTGTTCCTGTCGCACATCGAGGAGCGTCCGGATCATCCGATGGATGGGTTGACGGGATTGGAGATCTACAACCGGCACTTTGACGCGAAGCGGGACATGCGGGGGATGCTGACCCTCGTGTCGCGGTTGACGGATCCGAAAGGGTTGAAGGAATTGCAGGCGTTGGTGGCGGAATTCCCGGACGGCGTGCTGGCGTCGCAGGTGGAGTATCCGGACGTCTACCTCGACAAGTGGGATGCGGAGACGGGAACGCGCCGGTTGACCGGGGTCGGGGCGAATGATTGCCACCACAACCAGGTGTTCGTGCTGCATCGGGTGGATGCCGGAATGGCCCGGTTGGGGACGATCGTGGATGAGCCGAAGTCGATGCGTGAGGTGCGGGTGGGGTTGCGGCCCGGGGTGGCGCAGATCCTGGAAGGGCACGCGGATGGGGAAACGATCCGGTTGCTGGACGTGGATCCGTACTTCCGGGCCTTCCGATGCGTGAGCACGCATGTTCAGGCACCCGTGCTGGAGGAGGGAGCGATGCGCCGCGCGGTCAAGGGAGGACGCGTCTTCGTGGCGCACGAGTGGATGGGGGATGCGACGGGATTCCGGATGGCGTGGGTGGATGGTACGGCTCCGGAATTGGCGGTGACCGCTCGGGCCTGGATGGGAGACGAGGCGGCCTATGCCGACGGAGGGCGGATCGACGTTGAAAGTCCGTTGCCGGGTCGGATCCGCCTCATCCGAGGAGGGAAAGAAGTGGCGCGGGCGGAGGGCGTCCGGTTGCAGATGCCGGTCACCGCTCCGGGCGTGTACCGGGCGGAAGTGTGGCTGGAAGTCGGCGGGGAATGGCGACCGTGGGTTTATTCGAACCCGATCTACCTGCGCCCGGGCTGAGGCGGGGCGCCTTGACACGGTCCCTTTGGGAATGGTTTCGGGGCGGCGATGTCCTCATCGCCAGGGGAACAGCCATGGAACGGCGACGAGGACGTCGCCACCCCGTTCCATGCGGGGCGGTGTCGAGGGGTGCCCGGACTGAGGCAATCGGGAGTTCTGGCGTCGCATTCGGGCATGGGATCGAAGAGACTGGGTCGGTGATCCCCGGTGGCCAAATGCATGGACACCGGGTGTAACGGAATCGTGGAGCCTGCGTCTAGGGATGCTGAGGAGCCGGTGGAGATTCCCAAGTCGTTGCTGGAACGTGTGAAAGCACGTGACGAAGCGGCGGCCAGGGAGTTGGTCGCGCAGCTGCATCCGGTGGTCTCGCGTGTGGTTCGAGGTCATCTGGGGCGGCGGGACGAGCCGGAGGACCTGATGCAGGAAGTTTACCTCAGGATTTTCGGACGGTTGGACCAGTACCGCGGGGAGACGCCCTTCGTGCACTGGGTCCGCCGGGTTGCCCTGAACACCTGCCTCGACCGGCTTCGTCGGCAGAAGGCGCGTCCGGAGTTCCGGTTTGCGGACCTGACGGATTCGGAGCAGCAGTTGTTGGAGGAGACTCCGTCCGAGGAAGTGGCGACCGAGTTCCAGGAGGGAACGGCCATGGAGTTGATCGAGCGGTTGTTGGGGTGTATGTCGGAAAAGGACGCGTGGTTGATCCGGGAGTTGGAGCTCCGGGGAAAGACCATTGCGGAGGTGTGCGCGGCAACGGGGTGGAATTCAGGGGTGACGCGCATCCGGGCCTTTCGGGCGAGAGCCCGATTGAAGGCGTTGTTCAAGGAATTGGAGGCTGGCCGATGAAGCGTGGAGGCGATCGATTGGAGGAGGTTCTGGCGCTGGCGCGTCAGGCGGCACGGCGTGCCGTTGCTTCCCGCGCCGACGTGGCGCCGGTGGACGATCTGCCCGCTGGGTTCGCAACCCGGGTGGCGGCGCGCTGGGCTTCCGCACCAGTGCCTGGTGAATGGGAATTGTGGGATCGTGTGACCCGCTGGGGTTTGGCTTTGGCAGTGGCGGTGTGCGTGGTGGCGTTTGCCATGCGGCCTTCGGAGCCGGATCGGGACCTGACACCGTTTGACCAGATGGTCATGGGTCCGGTGGGGGAGGGGCGTTCATGAGCTTTCCCGAATGGCGGGTCGTGCGGGTGATGCTGGCCGTCGCCATGATCTTCGTTCTGGGGGTTGCTACCGGACGATGGACGGCACCCACCCGGGTGGCTGTTTCGCCCTTCCGGCCATTGCCGCCGCCGATCCAGGCGCAGAGCAATCCGGACATGGCGCTGAACCACATGCTGGCGTACATCGACCTGTCGCCCGAGCAGATCGCCGCCATCCGTCCGATCATCATCAAGTGGCAGGCCGAGATCCAGGGGACTGCTGCCCTGTCGGAGGAGCGCAAGGAGTCCTTCCTGAAGTACAGCCCGATGATCCGGAAGGAGCTGAAACCCGAGCAACATGCGGCTTACGACGCCATGGTGGAGGCCGTGAAGGTGCGGGCGGTTCGCCGTCAGAAGAAGCGGTAGTCGCAGACGACGTGAGGAGGCTGAGGTTTGGGAGTGGGTTGGGGACTCGCCTCGTGACCTCGTCGACTCCCCTTGAAACGCGTCGTTGACGGCGGGGCTGGTCGGCCCGTTCATTTCGGGCAGTTAAGGACGAAATCAGATCAGGCATCATGAGTGTACTTGTTGTTGGAACGACGGCGTTGGACTCGATCAAGACTCCGAAGAAGGAGAATCCGAAGCTGCTCGGTGGCTCTGCGAGCCATGCGGCAGTGGCGGCGTCCTTCTTTGCACCGACGAAGTTGGTGGGCGTGGTCGGCGACGATTTTCCCGCGAAATACATCAAGCTGTATGGGAAGCACGGTGTCTGCCTGAAGGGCCTTGAGCGGGTGAAGGGCGGCAAGACCTTCCATTGGTCCGGCGAGTACGAGGTGAACATGAACAACCGTCGGACGCTGGAGACGGTTCTGGGGGTGATCGAGCATTGGCAGCCGGCGATTCCCGGGGACTACGAGACGACACCCTACGTGTTGCTCGCGAACATCTCGCCGCAGGTGCAGCACCGCGTGCTGGATCAGGTGTCGAAGTCGAAGTTCGTCGTGGCCGACACGATGGACCTGTGGCTGAACATCGCCCTGGACGAGGTCCTGCGGCTGCTGAAGCGGGTCGACTGTCTGGTGTTGAACGACTCCGAAGCCCGCCAGCTGACGAACGAGGACAACGTCGTCACCGCGCTCCCCAAGATCCACAAGCTCGGGCCCAAGTACGTCATCATCAAGAAAGGCGAGCACGGCTCGATTCTTTCGTCGCCCAAGGGACTTTTCGTGGCGCCGGCGTATCCGCTCAAGAAGGTCGTGGACCCGACCGGTGCCGGGGATTCGTTCGTGGGCGGCCTGATGGGTTACCTGGCGAGCCAGAAGAAGGGGACGGTCGATGACAATCTGCGCCGCGCGATCGTGCACGGGGCGGTGGTGGCGTCGTTCTGCTGCGAGGGTTTCGGGCTGACGGTGACGACGAAGGTCACGAAGGCGGAAATCCAGGCCCGGGTACGCGAACTCGAAAAGATCGCAAGCCTTTGAGGCCCACATGACGTTCAGCGTGGTCATTCCCACCCTGAACGAGGCGGAGTCCCTGCCGGGAACCCTTTTGGCGGCGTTGCGGGCCAAGGCCCGTGCCGCCGCCCACGGCCATGTTGTGGATGTCGTGGTTTCCGATGGAGGAAGCACGGATGCCACCTGCACGGTGGCCTGTGCCGTCGATGCCCGCGTCCTTCGTGGGGCAGCGGGACGGGGACGACAGATGGTGGGTGGGATCCACGCCACGGCTGGCGAGGTGATCGTTCTGGTCCACGCGGACACGTGGTTGCCGGAGACGGCTTTCGTCGCGATGGCGGAGGCGTTGCAGCGTCCGCAGGTGATGGGAGGCGGTTTTCGGAAGCGGTTTCGCGATGGGCCAGCCTTGCTGCGGTTCGGCGCTGGGCTTCGATCGGCGCTCTTCTTCAGGGTGACCGGCCGACTGTTCGGGGATCAGGCGATCTTCGTGCGACGTTCGGCTCTCGAGGCGGCCGGAGGTATGCCGGAGTGGCCGTTGATGGAGGATTTCGAGCTCTGCCGACGACTGTGGACGGTTGGCAGGTTGACCTTGCTCCGGGATGAGGTGTGGACCTCCGGGCGACGGTTCAGCGAACAGGGAACCATCCGGATGTGGTGGCGGATGGCAGAGGTGATGTTCGGACACGCCCGCGGGGCGACCCCGGAGGAGTCCTTGCGGCGGTATCAGGGGAGGTAGTTCGGAGTTTGAAGGTCGGTGCACGCCTGCGGGTACATCCGGCCGGCTGCGCTTGTCGCACGCGTCGGTATCGGGATCGGTATCGGCATCGGAATCGAAAAGTCAGGGGAGGGAAGAACCGGGGTCGATCCCGATCCCGATT
>JBIKWS010000398.1:0-4555 GCA_044356195.1 Cyanophyceae cyanobacterium | reverse complement strand
TTTTCTGCACCGCGGGTGGCCTGTCTTTTTTCGAGGTGCCGTTCTTCTTTCTTGCCTTGGCCATGGCAAAAAACGCAAACACGCCCACCTTGTCCCGAGCCTGCGTCCTTCCGGAGGGCGTTTCCCCGCGCGGCCTGGCTTCCCGAGCCAGCAGTCCAGTGGTGAGGCAAGGCTCAGGAAGTCCCGCGGAGGATCATGTCCCGGGATCCGGATGAGGTGGGTGGAATCAGCGATCCAGATATGTCGGAATCGGAATCAAGTACGACGGCCAGTCGTCGCAGCTTCCTGAAGGAGGGTGCGGCGTGTGTGGTGGGAGCGTGTTGCGTCGGTGTGCCTGCGGTTGCGGGCCTCGTGGCGTGGCTGGATCCTCTGTCGCAGGACGGGACTTCCGGCGATGTGGCGACCCGGGTGGCCACTCTGGACGCGCTGCCTGCGGACGGAACGCCGCAGCGTGTGACCGTGGTTCGTGGGCGGAGTGATGCCTGGACGCGGGATGGTGCGGTCCCGGTGGGGGCGATTTATTTGAGGAAGACGGGGGACAGGGTGGTTCAGGCACTGCATTCCATGTGCCCGCACGCGGGATGTTTCGTCGACTATCAGGCGGCCCGGGGCGTTTTCTTTTGTCCGTGCCACGACAGCACCTTTGCGGTGGACGGCAGCATCAATGATCCGCATTCGCCGAGTCCGCGCGGGTTGGATGCGTTGGAGGTGGAGGTGAAGGGCGACGAGGTGTGGGTGCGGTTCCGCAATTATCGCACGGGCATTCAGCAGAAGGTTCCGGTGTCATGAAGGGTTTGATTTCGTGGTTGGACAATCGCACGGGGATGAACGGCCTGTTGAAGGAGGCCCTGTTCGAGCGGATCCCTGGAGGCGCGCGATGGCGATATGTCTGGGGGAGCACACTGACGTTCTGCTTCGTGGTGCAGATCCTGACGGGGGTGGTGTTGTGGATGGCCTACAGCCCGAGTGCGGGGACGGCCTGGGAGAGTGTCTACTACATCCAGCATGAGATGACGGGTGGGTGGTTGCTCCGCGGGTTGCATCATTACACGGCGCAGGCGATGCACGTGTTGCTGGTCCTTCACCTGCTGCAGGTGATCATCGACGGGGCGTACAAGGCTCCGCGGGAGGTGAACTTCTGGTTCGGACTGGTGCTGCTGTTCCTGACGCTGGGTTTGGGACTCACGGGATACCTGCTGCCCTGGGACCAGAAAGGGTACGGGGCGACCAAGGTAGCGACGAGCCTTGCCGGCGTCGTGCCGGTCATCGGGCCCTCGTTGCAGAAGTTGGTGGTCGGCGGGACGGAGTATGGCCACCACACATTGACCCGGTTCTTCGCCCTGCACGCCGGTGTGCTGCCCGGTTTGATGATCGCGGCAATCGCGGCCCACGTGGCCCTTTTCCGGAAGCATGGCATCACCGCCAAGCAACCGTACAAGAAGCCGGATGCGAACTTCTGGCCGGATCAGGTGCTGATGGATGGGGTGGCGTGTCTGGCGGTGCTCGGTGCGGTGCTGTACTTCACGGTGCGGCATCACGGCGCGGAGTTGTATGCGCCGGCGGATCCCACGCAGCCGTTCAATGCCGCACGGCCGGAGTGGTATTTCCTGTTCCTGTTCGAGTTCCTCAAGTTGCACGTCCTGACGGATTGGTTCGGGCATCACGGGGAACTGGTCGGGGCGATCATCGTCCCTGGCTTGATTGCCGCGGTGCTGGCCGCCATGCCGTTCATCGCGGTCCGGCGGCACGGGCACCGGTTCAATCTCGCGTTCCTTTCCTTGCTCCTCGTGGGCGCCGGGTTGCTGACGCTTCGTTCCATCCGGTCCGATCGGAACAATCCTGAATTCCAGGCCGCCATGTCGCAGGCGAAGGCGGAGTCCGACCGTGTGGTGGCGCTCATCCAGGCGAACCGCGGGATTCCCCGGGCAGGTGCGGCCGCATTGTTGAAGGAGGATCCGTCGACGGTGGGGCCGCGGATGTTCGCCCAGCATTGTGCGAGTTGCCATCGGTACGACGGGCACGACGGGTTGGGTGGGGTGTCGAAGGAGTTGGCCAGCGCGCCCGACTTGAAAGGCTTCGGGTCGCGGGCGTGGCTTGCGGGATTGCTGGAGGCGGGGCGGATCACGAACCACGCGTACTACGGCGGAACCAAGTTTCGCGAAGGCAAGATGGTCAAGTATGTGACGACCAAGTTGCCGAAGAAGCACGCCGCTGATCCCTCCGCCCTGGAGGCGATGGTTGCCGCGGTCAGTGCCGAAGCCGCTTTGCCGGGACAGGCCGTGGCCGATGCGCGTGATGCGGCGCTGATCGAGAAGGGTCGCAGCCACGTCCGTGAGACCTTCGGGTGCACCGATTGCCATGCGTTCCGGAAACCGGACGACGAAGCGTCGGCACCGGACCTGACCGGATGGGGATCGCGGGAGTGGATCATCGGGATCACCACGAACCCCGCGCACGAACGCTTTTACGGGAAGCGCAACGATCGGATGCCGGCTTTCGGCAAGGAGGGCCGGCTGAGCACGTCCGAGATGGGACTGCTCGCGGATTGGATCCGTGGGGACACGGCGCCAGAGCGGGTGGTCGCCGGCATGAAGTAATCGGGTCGACCGGCACCCTAAAGGGTGGGGTTCACGGGCGCGACAAAGGAGCGGGAATCGGTTCTGCGAGGAGACGGCGGATCTGTTGTTCGATCCTGGCCTCGCCGCCCCCATTGGATTTCTGGAGTTCGCCTGACCACCAACCGCGGATGTAACCCCGGCGGTCGATGAGGAACAGGGTAGGCCAGATGTCGTTGCCCCAGGCGTCCCAGTTGGATTTGTCGGCGTCCAACAGCACCGGGAACTGGATCCGGTCCCGGAGGATGCTGAGGCCGAAGGCGGCGTAATCCCGCTCTGCGTCGACCCTGGGCGACTGGATGCCGATGACGCTCAGGCCGTTGTTGGCGAAGCGGCGGTGCCACCGGTTGCAGGCTTGGTTGACTGCCAGCGAATTGGCGTCCTGAAAGGAATAGAAGAGGACGACCACGACCCGTCCGCGCAGGGCGGCAAGGCGCGCATTGGTTCCGTTGAGCCATGCGCCCGGCTCGAGCGTGGCCGGCGCGAGGGGATGGACGCGTTCGTACGCGGCGGTGTTCTGAACGGGGCCAAGAAGGGCAACCCATCGTTGGTTCTGTTCGGGGGTCAGGATCCTTTCGGCGGCAGAACGTTCGCCGGCCCGTGCCCGTTCGTAGGGGAGGAGATTGGGAGGCGCGGGTGCGCGCGCGAGCATGCGTGCGCGGCGCTGGAGATCATCGGTGGTCTCGAAGAGTCGGCCCAGGTCGCGGACCTGGACGGTGGTCAATTCGAGGGCGTTGATCAGTTCTGCGCGGAGCAGGGCACGGGCGCCCTGGGCCTGGAGTTCGAGTTGGTGGAGCCGGGCGACGCTGGCTTCGCCGTGCCTTTCCCGGAGGTGGCTGAGAACGACTTCGGTGCCGCGATCGAGGATCGGGTCGATCTCGGCCTCGGACCGTTTCCGGAGGCGCAGC
This sequence comes from Cyanophyceae cyanobacterium, assembly GCA_044356195.1. Taxonomy (GTDB): domain Bacteria; phylum Verrucomicrobiota; class Verrucomicrobiia; order Limisphaerales; family UBA9464; genus UBA6176. The sequence continues at coordinate 1,032 of JBIKWS010000398.1, read as the reverse complement.
CAGTCAGCGTCGATTGGACGAAGGATGGTTTCGAGAGCGTCCAGGTCGGTTCCCTTGACTCCCAGTTCGCGCTGGGCTTCTGCGGAGTGGATCAGCGGCAGCAGGGTCCGTGGAATGCGGCGATCCTGGGCAGGCAGGGGCTTGTGCGCCAAGGGTTCGTCAGCGCATAGCGGAATCGAGGCAAGGAGGACCAGGGCAGCGAGACAGTGGATCCAGCGTCGGACCGCTCCGGGCTTCCCTGCCGAAAGAACGGCGGGGGTGTGTGACATGGCGGTTTATTGGACCCCGAAGCGCGGCAACTGATCACGGTAGGACCGTGACAAGGTCACGCGGGCACCGGTCGTGAGGGTGATGGTGTACTCGCCGTGGAAGAGGGGCTGGAGCTCCTTGACGCGGGCAAGGTTGACGATGGAGGTGCGCGAAACGCGGACGAACTGTTCGGTGGGTAGCCGGGTGGCGATGGAGTTCATCGTCTCCCGGATGAGATGGGAGTGGTTGCCGACGTGCAGCTCCACGTAATTGTCAGCGCTGGCGATCCAGTCGATTTCAGGGATGCGGACGAAGGTGACCTTGCCGTTGGACTTGACGGGGATGCGCTCGGGTTGGCGCGCGCCGGCCTTCAGGTCTTCCAGCATGGCGGCGAGCTTGCTCTGGAGGTCGTCCGGCTTTGCGGCGGCGCGGGTGCGTGCACGTTCGAGGGCAAGCCGGAGCCGTTCGCGGTCGAATGGCTTGAGCAGGTAGTCCACGGCGTGGACCTCGAAGGCCTGGACGGCGTATTGATCGTGGGCTGTGGTGAAGATGACCGCGTGCGGCGCGGATCCGTTGAGCTTCTGGAGGACCTCGAAGCCATTCATCCCGGGCATCTGGACGTCGAGGAACAGCAGGTCCGGATGATCGCGGCGGACTGCGATGATGGCTTCGTCGCCATTCTGACATTCCCCGATGACCGTGACTCCGGGTTCGTTCGCCAGAAACGTTCGGAGTCTCTCCCGGGCGAGCGGTTCATCATCAACCACGATTGCGCGCAGGTCT
>JBIKWS010000397.1:0-4556 GCA_044356195.1 Cyanophyceae cyanobacterium | reverse complement strand
AGTCCACGGCGTCCTGTCGAACATCACACAGGACCGTCGCGTGGTTGACCTTCAAACCCGGGAAATCCACCAGATGCACCACCGGGGCGCGTCCGTCCCGAACGCCTGCCGCCAACGCGGCCGCTTGCCTTTCCTGTCCCCGGCGCCCGAACGGGAACACCATCCGCCAATGCCCGCGTTGGACGTAGCTCTCCCACCCTTTTCCGCATTCCTCCTGGAACAGGCGCGGCCAGTCCTCGCTGAAGGCGTACAACCCGTCGTATCCCGGAATCACCACCGCTTCCCCTGGCTCACTCCGGGTCCGCGGACTCCGCCGGACCACCGCCCGGATCCGCGTCCGATACCCGGCTTCATCCAATCGCGCCACGCCCGGCTCGAACACCGCATGCGCATGGAACTGCTTCACCGTCCGGGAAAGAACGAAGCACCGGAGCGCATACGTCGGCGGCGGATCGCGCACCACGTGCACCTGCTCCCCGGTGACCGGATCCTTCCCGTAAATCCACCGGGTCTCGTTGGTGATCGCGAGGGTGTCGCGCGGGAACACCATCGGAGGCAAACCTTGAGGTCCGCGCGAGGCACACCCCGCCACCCAGAACAGGAGGAGCAACATCCACAATCCGCGGAGCCCCAACCAAGGGCAGGAACCGCAACTCCACCGCCTGAGGATCCCGTTGATTTCGGTCGATCGTGACACCGCGCGGAAGATCGCGCTTGCCCGCAGCCGCTGTCGACGGGCAAACACCCTTGAAATGCTGGAGCAACGCTGGCGATCCACCGTGGATCGATTCCGCAATTCCCTCGCCATCCACGAGGTCGCTTCCGGCCGTACCTGGACCTTTGGCGAGTTGGCGGCGGCCGCCGACGCTCTCCCTGCATCCCCGGATCCGGTCCTCTTTCCGAAGGGTAACGGGATCCCGTTCCTGCTCACCGTTCTCCAGGCGTGGCGCACCCGCACGCCTCTTTGCCCGCTCGAACCTTCCCAACCCATCCCCACGATCCCGACGCCCGCAGCCCCCATCGCCCACCTCAAGTCGACCTCGGGCTCCACCGGCGCGCCCCGCTGGGTGGCCCTCACCGAATCGCAGATCGCGGCCGACGCCGACCAGATCGTCGATACGATGCAACTCTCGCCCGATTGCCCGAACGTCGGCGTCCTCTCGCTTGCCCACAGCTACGGCTATTCGAACCTTGTCACGCCGCTGTTCCTTCACGGCATCCCGCTCATTCTGGCGGCCTCCGCCCTCCCCACCGCCGTGCTCGCCGCCGCGCGTCTCGCCCCGCGCATCACCCTGCCCGCCGTTCCCGCGCTCTGGTCCACGTGGCATCAAACGGACGCCATCCCCGCCAATGTCCACCTCGCCATCTCCGCCGGAGCGCCACTCCCCCACGCACTCGAACGCGACGTCCTCGAACAACGCGGCCTCAAGATCCACAACTTCCTCGGCGCTTCGGAATGCGGCGGCATCGCCTTCGACCGATCGCACACCCTCCGCCCGGACCCCTCCTGCGTCGGCACCGCGATGAACGGCGTCCGCCTCTCCACGGATGCCGACGGTGCCCTCCGCGTCCAGAGCCCGGCCGTCGCCCAATCCTACTTTCCCACGCCCGCTCCCGCCCTCGTGCACCCCACCTTCCAATCCGCCGACCTCGTCTCCATCGACGACGACGGACTCCTGCGCATCCGGGGCCGGGCCTCGGACCTGATCAATGTCGCCGGCCGCAAGGTCGCTCCGGAAACCATCGAACAGGCGCTGCTCACCCACCCCGCCATCCGCGATTGCCTCGTCCTCGGTCTTCCGGATGACGACGCCCGGGGCGAGTCCATCGGCGTGGTCTATGATGTCCGGTCGCCCGTGCCCGAAGCCGTACTCCGCGCCTTCCTCCAGCGCACCCTGCCCGCCTGGCAACTCCCCCGTCGCTGGTGGCTCCGGCCAGACCTCGGCGTGGACCACCGCGGAAAGCGTTCCCGCGCCGCCTGGCGCACACGACTGCTGACACCCGCCGTGTGAGGGTGGCGCGGCACTGTGAAATCTCTCAGTTGCCAGTTCCCCTACGCCGGAGGCGTTGAAGCAGATAGCCCCGGGTCGTGCGAAGCACGCACCCGGGGAATGGGGCTCTTTGGAATCCGCACCCCAGCGGGGTGCGAAGATTTAGGAGGCTGCAACCCCTGCCGGGGTCGGGGCTTTTCGAGCACTCCGGACCCGGGGTTGCTCCGCACCCCAGGCTACCCGCTTCAACGCCTCCGGCGTACCGATGGCGCACGACTCCAACTGAAGGCCGGGTGCCCCCACCCGGCGGGGCAGAGTGCGAAGTTTCTTTGGGGACGAATCCCTCCGGACCAGCATCCCGCGCCCGCCCTCGCCGCAAAGCGGCGCACGGCGATAGAAGGGTGGAGCGGAGCGGAACCCTGGGTCACCCCCCCTATGGCACCTCGCCTCAACGGGGCGAACGGTGACCCCATGCACCCTGTTCCTTGTGCCCTTTCAGGGCACAGACAACGTTGTGTGGCACGGTCCCCGGGGTTGGGCGCATATTGACACTGCCCCCGCATGGAACGGGGTGGCGACGTCCTCGGGACTATCCACTTCTGGCATCTGGAAACTGGGAACTGGAAACTCCGACACGCACCCGATCCCGGGCTTCGCGGACCAGGGCGGCGTCGGCGAGGAGATCGCCGAAGCGGAGCGACGGCATGCCGCTCTGGTTCAGTCCCAGCAGTTCGCCCGGTCCCCGCAAACGCAGGTCGGCCTCGGCGAGTTCGAATCCATCCGTGGTCCCGGCAATGACATTGAGACGATCGGTAGCCTCCGCCTTCGTCTCGCGGGCCACCAGGATGCAATGGGAAGCCGCCGTACCACGTCCCACCCGACCCCGCAACTGATGCAACTGGGCCAACCCAAACAGCTCCGCGCTCAGGATCACGATCACCGATGCGTTGGGCACATCGACACCCACCTCGATCACCGGGGTGGCCACCAACACCGGGACGCGACCCTCGCGGAATCCAAGCATGGCGGCATCGCGCACAGCAGGGTCCATCTGACCGTGGACCATCTCGACCGCGAAGGGTTCGAGGGCAGCCCGAACGCGCTTCAACTCCTTGGTCACGGCGCGGACATCATCGTGCTCGGATTCCTCCACGCGCGGGCACACCACATAGGCCTGACGGCCCGCCTCCAGTTCCGAACGCACGAAAGCCCAGACCTTGGGCAGTGCGGATTCATCGCGGACATGCGTCCGGATGGACTGGCGGCCCTCCGGCAACTGGTCGAGCACGCTGATGTCGAGATCCCCGTACAACGTGAGACCAAGCGTCCGCGGGATCGGCGTCGCCGTCATGACGAGGAGGTGCGGGAAGTTTCCCTTGCGGACAAGCTGTTCGCGCTGGCTGACGCCGAACTTGTGCTGCTCGTCGATGATCACGAGACCAAGCCGCTGGAACTCCACCGCATCCTGGATCAGCGCGTGGGTGCCAACCCACACCGCCGGTCCCTTGCCTGAGCCCTCCCCGCCCTCCACCCGTCCCCCCGCGCGGAGTCCCACGCGGATCCCCAGCGGCTCGAACCAGCGTCGGAAATGCCCGGCCAACTGGGACGCGAGGATTTCCGTGGGAGCCATGACGGCGACGTCCGCCCCCGACTCCAACGCCATCAGGGCCGTGCACGCCGCCACCACCGTCTTCCCGGAACCCACATCGCCCTGCAGCAGGCGCCGCATCGGACGCCCCGGTCCCATGTCCGTACGGATCTCGCGCAGGACGCGTGTCTGGGCCGCAGTCAGCCGGAACCCGAGGCCCGTCAGGAACGGCCGGATCATCCGGTTGTCGCCCCGACACGAATCCGTCTTCGCCTTGGCTTCGAGATTCTGCCGACGCCTTTGGATGGCCAGTTGGAGATCGAGGAATTCCTCGAAGGCGAAGCGTTCGCGCGCCCGTTGGGCATCGGCCAACTCCGTGGGAAAGTGGAGGTCGCGCACGGCCTGCTCCCGGGTGGGCCACGGCCGTCCATCGGCCCCTGCGGCTCCAACCAGGTCCGGGTTCAGCGGTGGAATCGAGCCGGCAAACTCGGCCAACGCATTCCAGACGAGCGTCCGCATCACCCGTCCCGACAATCCCTCCGTCAGCCCGTGGATGGGAACGATCCGGTTCAGGTGCACGCGCGGGTCGTCCTCCGATTCCAACCGTTCCGTCTCCGGATGGTCGATCTGGCGCGGCCGAAGTGAATTCGGCTTTCCGAACACGAGCACCCGGTCACCCACTGCGTATACCCGGGCCAACTGGGGCACGTTCCACCAGCGGCAATGCATCCGGCCGGTGCCGTCATCGAGAATGAACTCGAACACCGATCGGGTCCGCATCTTGAACCACTTCACCCCGGCGGCAACGATGCTGCCGGCCACGGTCACGGGCACGCCGAGTTCGACATCACGGATGGCCGCCAGTTTTCGCCGGTCTTCATGCCGCCGGGGTTGATGCAGCAGCAGGTCGCCCACCGTCCGGATACCCAGACGCTCCAGCAACGCAGCACGTTCGGTCCCGACACCGCGGACGTGCG
>JBIKWS010000396.1:0-4568 GCA_044356195.1 Cyanophyceae cyanobacterium | reverse complement strand
CACGATGCCGGTGAAGCGGTCGCCGGCGGTGTTGCGGGCGGTAACCGGTGTGGGTGGGATCGCGTCGGGAGCAACGCCCGGCGTGATCGAGACGTGGGAGACGGTGGCGTGGTAATGCGCGCGGGCTTCCTGGGGAAGGGCGGCAAAGAAGAGGCCGACGTCCAGGTCGGGGCGGGCCTTGCGGAACTGGTAGGCGCCGAGTTCCCAGTGTTGGCCATTGGTCGAGGTCCAGCCGGTCCAGAGGTGGCCGTTGCGGACGATGCGGAGCCACGGGCGTTGCGACGGCAGTTCGTAGGACGTGATCCGGCCGGCGCCGAAATCGGTGAAGTCGGCGGAGGCGCGCAATCCGTCCGCAGCGGTCTGGACGAGGTGAAAGTCCTGGCCCCACTCCCAGTTCAGGCGATCGCCGAACTCGCGGGCGGCGAGGCCGGTCCACGCCCGGCGGTTGACGGGTTCGCCGCGGGAGCCGTTGTAGGCGTCGAGTCGGCAGGTGGCCGTGAAGTCCCCGTTCACGCGTTGCATGACGGTGTGCATGCCGTTTCCGAAGAACTGGAATCCTTGGGTGCCCGAGGGCCAGACACCGGCGGAGGCCTTGGCGTCGCCGACGTTGCGAAGGGTCCACGGAGCCAACACCACAGGGCCGGTGACGGAGAGGTGGGACGGGGTGCTGTCGATCGTCTTGGACCCATCGAAGACGAGGCGCGCCCAGAGCGTGTTGGTGCCGGCAGGCAATGGACCGACGTAGGCGAGGTGGGTGCCGGAATTCTCCGCGAGTTGGAGGGTGCCGAGGAACAGGGCGATGCGATCGACGGAGTGGCCGCGCGGGTCGACATCGACGCGGATCTGGCCGGTGCCGTCGCCCGGCGCGGTGGCGGTGAGGGTTGGCGTTGGGTAGCTGCCGTCGTCGGGGACGCGGAGGGCTTCGAGTGGAATGGGTTGCCGCGCGAAGCCGGGGCCTTCCCAATCGATGCCGAAATTGTGGGCGGGGAGAGCGTCGTAGACGTGCGTGACGCGAATGGGGTGATCGCCGCGGGCGAGGACGCGGAACGCGGCGTGGTGCGTGGTGCCCCATTGACCATCGCGAACGAGGAGTTCGGTGCCGTCGATCTCGATGCGCCAGGCGCCATCGATCTGCGGGTGGAACAGGTAGGGTCCGTCGGCGGGAACGCGCAGGAGTCCGGTGAAGGTCAGCGCGTAGCCGGAGTTGCGGTTCTCACGGACGCCGATGTCGAAGCCACGGGCCAAGCCCGTGCGGATGAGTTTTCCGTTCGGCAATTCGGCGAGGGAAATCCAGTGGTGGGATTCGTCGGGCTTCTGGGAGGGTGGATTGAAGAAGTTCGTGCGACGGCGGGCGTCCTGATGACGGAGTTCGTAGGCGAGGCCTGAAATCGTGGAACCCGTCGTGGCTGGCGTCGCGGGCGGGATGGCAGCGGGGCCGGTCCGGACGACGAGCGGATCGGTGGACTGATCGAAGACGTCGCGGATGGTCAGGCGGACGGTGGGATTTGGTTCCGTGGTGGCGAGGAGCAGATGCCGGAGGGAGGGCATGCGGACCTCCCGGGTCGACGAGGGCGTCCCGGTGCATTCGGGGTTGCTGAAGACTTCGGCACGGACGGCGAGCATCGGCGACGCGGTGGGTGGAATCTCCCAGGACAGCGCGATGTGCCCGGCGACATGGAAGGCGCGGGCGTTGGTGAGGGCCGGACGGTCGAAGGTGGGTTGATCCGGTTGGCGTGTGGTGAAGGCGTGTTTGCGGTCGCCGGCGATCGGGGTTCCGGAGAGGCGTTGTGGCAGGAGATCGGGGCGCTGGGCGTATTCGATGGCGGCGTATTCGTGGTCGGATTCGGGGACGGTGTTGACCACCACATACTGGGTCTTGTCGATGGTGAGGGTGTCGGACTTGCCCCAGAGACCGTCCTTGCGGAAATAGCCGAGTCGACGGTGCAGGGAGCGGACGGCCTTCTCGCTGGTGAGGGGTTCGAGGAACCCGCTGTTGCCGGTGAACGAGGTGGCGGGAATGGGAAGGCGCGCGACGCCGATGAGGTGCCAGGTGCCGGTGGCGTGATCCTTGATCCAGCGTCCGACGAAGGCGTGGTTGGTGGTGTCGGCGGGTTGCCACACGCGGGCCAGCATCGTGTACCACTGCTGTTGCCGGATGAAGGGCCAGACCTCGCCGCCGACGGTGCCGCTGCTGCCTTCGCCGCCGTAGTCGTTCTTGATGTAGAGATTGGGGGCGACGTCGGTGAAGCGGACGGGCGTGCCGGTGGCGTCGCTGCCCCAGAAGGTCCAGACGGAGCCGGGGCGGAAGGCGTCCTGAAGCGCGGGATCGGGGTTGGGGGATTGGTTGGGGCCGTCCGGAAGGAAGCTGGTGAAGCCGGCGTAGAAACTCAGGTTGTTGGGCTTCGGGTTGAAGCTGGAGTTCCAGTTCGCGAAGTAGGAACCGGACGGCCACCACGGCCAGCGGAGGTCCATCTGGATGATGTCGGCACCGTTGGGGATGTTCTCGCTGTACCAGGTGGCGTGGAGGAAGGGCGCGGCCAGGAGGGCGAGGATGAGGCCAAGGAACCGGCGGAGGGGGTGGAAGGGGTTCATGCTGGAGGGAGTGCTGCGAGGGTGACGAGGACGTCGCCGCCCCGGTCGGGGATGGTGCGGCGAGTGGTCATGCGGTTGGGGTGGGGTGCTGCGAGGGCGACGGGGACGTCGCGGCCCCGGATGGGGAGGGTTCGGCGAGGTTCTGCCACCAGTGGTGATAGAGGCGTTCGAGGGTTTCGCGGGGATCCTCGACGAGGAGGGCTTCGCGGATGCGGGTGGCGTACATGCCGAAGGAGAGGGGCGGAACCACGGCGACGGTGCGCAGTCGGATGGGTCGGCCGCGCTGGTCGAGGTCCTTGAGGAAGGCGAGCGCGCGGGCCTCGTCGAGGAAGGAGAACCCGGCGTCGCGTCGGGCCTCGCGGAGGAGGACGTGATCGGGTTCGTGTTCGACCAGCACGTTGAAGATCACTTCGGAGCTCCACTGGAGCTTCCGGGCGGACTTCTGTTCGCCGAAATAGTTCCGGTAGACCATGAGGCCGGTCTGGGCCGCGTTGCGGAAATGGTACTTCAACAGGTCCGAGCGCCGCAGGACTTCTTCCAGCTCCGCTTCGAATCCGGCGGGATCGAGGAAGGCGGTGAGATCGGCAGCAGAGAACTGGTGGTTCGCGCCAATGGTCAGGACGAAGCCGTAGTCGTCGGCGGTGGCGACGGGATTGCCGACGCCGTGGCGGCCGGCGCGGAGGCCGACCACGCGGGAGAGGGCGTCGTTGGCGGCGCGGCCGATGAGGGAATGGAAGAAGTAGTGACGCCGCCGTGGTTCGGCTTCGGGGAGATCGGACGGCGGTGTGGGACGCGCGGGCTTGGGTTTGGTGGAACGTCCGCCGAGGTCGATGGCGGGCATGGCGAGTTGGCCTTCGGCAGGCGGCGGAGGTTGGGAGGCCAACGAGGGCGGGCGGCCCATGCGGCGGGGCCGGGAGCGCGGGTTGGTGGGCGCGCGGTTCGATGGCGCGAACGATTCGGGCAGTGGTTCGTCGAGGTATTCCTCGACCAGCAGGACCTCGGCCGTGGGGATCTCGCTGACGCCATGCTGGGCGGCGTGGACGCGGTGGATGATGGCGGCGTTCGTGGCACCGCATTCGAGCCGCTTCGAGATCCACGGGATCAGGACGGCCGGTGTTTCGCGGGCCTCGATGCGGACACGCAGTTCGCTGCGGAAGGATCGGATCTCGTGGGCAACGCGGTTGGCGAGGGGGAACTTGTTGGTGCCCCAGCGGGGCACGGTGGGCGTGGCACCGTCGGCGCGCGCGACCCAGCATTCCATGTTGCCGAACCGTTCAATGCGGAGGGGGCGTCCGGCCAGGGTGAAGACGTCGCCGATCCGGAGGCCGCGCATGAAGCCTTCCTCGACGGTGCCGAGTTGGGTGTTGCGCAGGAGCACCCGGATCACGCCTTCGGTGGCGATGGTGCCGATGTTCTGGAGGTAGTCGCGTCGGGGTGCACCAGCGCGGGCTTCAAAGGTGGTTTCGGAAAGGTGGATCCGGCCGAAGACATCCGTGTACTGCTGCCGCAGGGAACGGCCGCCGCCGGCGAGGTAGTCGAGGACGCGGTCGAAGTCCTCGAGGGAAAGGTCGCGGTACGGCCAGGCGCGTCGGACGAGGGCGAAGGCGTCGGAACGTAACCATTCCCCGGTGCAGCCGAGACCGACAAGTTGCTGCGCGAGGACGTCGAGGGGGGCGCGCGGGATGCGGACGGCGTCGAGGTGGCCGGCGCGGGCGAGACGGGCGGTGGCGCAGCATTCGACGAGGTCGCCGACGTTGGTGGCCATGAGGAGGCCGTGGCTGATGTCGGAGATGCGGTGGCCGGCGCGACCGGTGCGCTGGAGGGCGCGGTTGACGCCCTTGGGGGTGGCGAGCATGACGACGAGGTCGATGCTGCCGATGTCGATGCCGAGTTCGAGCGAGGTGGAGCAGACGACGGCGCGGAGTTCGCCGCGCTTGAGCCGGTCCTCGACGTCGAGACGGAGGTCGCGATCGAGG
>JBIKWS010000395.1:0-4574 GCA_044356195.1 Cyanophyceae cyanobacterium | reverse complement strand
CGTGAAATCGTGGGTGCCCAGCATCGACAAGGTCCGCTTCTGCAATTCCGGCACCGAAGCCTGCATGTCCGCCATCCGGTTGGCCCGTGGCTTCACCCGGCGCGACCGCATCCTCAAGTTCGACGGCTGTTACCACGGTCACGCCGATTCGCTCCTGGTGAAGGCGGGATCCGGTGCCTTGACCCTGGGCCAACCGGACAGTGCGGGCGTCCCAGCCGATGTCGCCAAGCACACGCTCGTCCTGCCCTTCAACGATCCCGATGCCTTGGTCGCGCTTTTCGAACAGCACGGGCCGCACCTCGCGGCGGTGATCCTCGAACTGGTTCCGGCCAATGCCGGCCTGTACCTCCCGCGGCCCGGTTACCTTGAACTCCTCCGCGAACTCACCCGCGCCCATGGCACCGTGCTCATCGCGGATGAAGTCATGACGGGTTTCCGCCTCGGCCGTGCGGGGGCGCAGGGGCACTTCGGACTCCAGCCCGACCTCACCACCTTCGGAAAGGTCATTGGCGGCGGTCTGCCCGTGGGGGCCTTTGGAGGCCGGGGGGAGATCATGGATCATCTCGCGCCGCTGGGCCCCGTCTATCAGGCCGGCACCCTCAGTGGGAACCCGCTCGCCATGGCCGCCGGCCTGGCCACGCTGCGGGAACTCGAATCCACCGATGCCTTCGCACGCCTCGAACATGTCGGGGCACGCCTTGAATCCGGCATGAAGGCCGTCGCTGCCGCGCACGCCGTTCCCATGCAATTCCAGCGCATCGGATCCATGTTCTGCGGCTACTTTACCGACCGCCCCGTCTGGAATCTCAACGACGCCCTCACCTCGGATCGCGCCCGCTTCGGAACGTTCTTCCACGCCATGCTCGACCAGGGCGTCTACCTCGCTCCAAGCCAGTTTGAGGCCGGCTTCCTGTCCACCGCCCATTCGGACGCGGACATCGACCAGACCCTCGCCGCGGCGGACCGCGCCTTCGCCGGCTTCCACTGAAAGACGGGGTGGCGACGTCCCCGTCGCCCGGCCAAAGCCTCGCCCCAAGGCGATCAAGCCATCGCCGCTCCGCTCAAGGACTGTCTGCCCCCACTCCTTGCTCCACCGCATCCAGCAAGACCTGTGTCGGCTGATTCAACGGTAGCCGCCGCGCTTCCTCCATCGTCACCCAGCGGAACTCCTGCGCTTCATCGTTGAGCTGGACCTCCGGTGTCCCAGCCACCCGGCAGGTGTAATTCAACAGCAGGAAATGGGCGTCCTTGTAGAACTCCGGCGGATGGATCGCGTCCTGGACCAACACGAAGCGCACGTCCTCCACCTTCAACCCTGTCTCCTCCCACATCTCCCGGCGCAACGCGGCCTCGCTGGCTTCTCCCCACTCGATCTTTCCACCGGGGATGCCCCATCGATCCGACCACTTCGCCGTCCGCACCATCAGCATCCGGCCATCGTCCCGGAACACGAGCCCGCCCACGGTTGCGATCGGACGCTGGGGAACAACCGACGGCACATGGAGGCGGAGATCATTCCGTTCCAGCAACCCGCGCAATTCGCCGAGATGCTCGACGATCAGGTCCGGGCGCGCGCGCCGCAGTTGTTCCAACCGGTTGTAACCCGTCAGCACCGCGATGCTCGGGATCCCGCCGTGGCGCGCCGCGTCCACGTCGTGCTCCATGTCCCCGATGAACACCGTGTCGGCCGGGGTCAGGCCGTGATCGGTCATCAGGATCCGGATCTGTTCGCGCTTGTCGGGAACCCCCAGGTACGGGTGCTGAAGGTACTCGCCGAAGCCGGTCGTCCGCTGCTGGATCTCGTACATCCGCGGGTGGACGGCGCTCAGGAGGAATGTCCGCAACCCGCGGCTCCGGCAGAACTCGAGGAACTCCTGGGCGTGGGGCAGGGCGACCACCGTGTCCTGCACCTGCGCGAAATGATCTTGGAACCACGACTCCAGTTCCGGGAGCGGCACATGCGACACATACCGTTCGTAAAATCCGCGGAACGGCAGTTGGAACTCCGTCCGGAACTGTTCGAGCGTCAACTCGGGCACGCCTGCCCTGCGGAAGATATGGTTCGACGCATGCCACACGGCCGGGAGGTCGTCCACCAGCGTCCCGGACCAGTCGAAGATCACGTTGCGGATCACGGGCTCACCCTACGGCCAGTTGCCCCGTTGTCGATGCCCCGGCAGGACAGAGTCTTGATCCGTGGTGCAACTTCACACTGCCCCCATGCAACGGGGTGGCGACGTCCTCGTCGCCGTTCCAAAGCCATTCCCATGGCGATGAGGACATCGCCGCCCCGAATCCTTTCCAAACGGGGGCAGTGTCCAGATGCGCCCCGCCAGAACGGGGCACTGAAACCGCCGCGGCGGCGGCAGTTTTCGGAAACGTGACCTGATGGAGTTCGGGAAGCCGTTTCGATCCCGGCAAGATACAACCATGGGACCAATGCCTGAAGCTCGTGCCGGTTGTGGTGCGTCTCTTGGAAGGACGGCCGGGTTCACCCTGATCGAACTGCTGGTGGTGATCGCGATCATCGCGATCCTGGCGGGAATGCTGTTGCCGGCCTTGAGCAAGGCCAAGGCGCAGGCGAAGGGCGTTCGCTGCAAGAACAACATGCGCCAGATCCAGCTGGGGATGCTCATGTACCAGAACGACCATTCCGGTCGGGGACATCCCCATCGCAATTGGATGCGGTGGATCCGGGATGGAGGCGACATGCGCAGGCCCACGGGCACCGACGACGGTCAGGTCATCGCTCCGTCCCACATCCATGCCTATTGGGGCGTCGCCTATTTCCCGTACGCGGGGAAGAGCAAACAGATCTTTGCCTGTCCGGAAGCGAAGGCCGTGGATGACCAATACCAGGGCCCGCCCAACAACGATGGACTCTTCAAGAACGGTCACATCTACGTGACCTATGGGTTCAATGGCTACCGGGCGTCCGCAAACCGTCGGGCGCGCGGACTCGACATGGCGCTTTTCGAAGGGCAGCTCGGGACATTGCCCGACGTGGCCCGGCGATTCGAGACGATGCCTCAGCCGTCGTTGACGCTGGTCTTTCAGGATGCGTGGGAAGCCATGCTGGACGGTGCGGAAGATACGCCGCTCGAACTCAGCCAATGGGCTCAGTGGCCGGAGCGGTTGCGCGAGTACTACCGGCACGGGGGAGAGCGCGGAAACATCATGTGGGCCGATGGTCACGCCTCGGAGGCGCGGCGCGGCAAGACCCAGTGGAACGAGGAGTGGTACATCGGCCAGCCCTTGCGCTGATCGGGTCCACAGGCGTTGCGATGGCAATGGACTCCCCTCAGGCGGGGAGAGGTCTTTTTCTCGACAGTCAACCCAGGATTCAAGGAACCAAGATGGTCAATCATCAGATGGACGGAGCGACCCCATGGCAGGGTCGTTTCCGGAAGACGGGCGTCGGGCTTCTGCTTGGCGCGGGAATGTTGCTGACGCACACCGACGCGTGGGCGCAGGTCACCGGCCAATGGGATTTCCGCCAGGGCAACCTGACGGCCACCGTCGGTCGCAGCCTCGGATACTTCGACGGCGAAGGCGGGGCGACGTCGACGGCCGTGCAGTTCGGGACGACAGCGGACTTCGGCGTCGCGGCCATTGCCGGGACTGCGACTCCGGTGCTGCGGGTGCCGAAGAACACCACCGCGATGGGCTTGGTGTTGTACCCGGACATGACCGCCAACGGCGGTGGCCTCGGTGTGAATCGCTACTCCATCGTGATGGATGTCCTGTTCCCTGCGGCTTCCGCCGGCAGGCTTCGCTCGCTTCTGCAATTTGAGGACCCCTTCGTCAACAACGTGGATGCGGCGTTGTCGGTGGGAGCCAGCAACGGCGTCGGTGTCGACGGTGTCTTCCATGGAACCCTCGCTGCTGACACCTGGAACCGCGTGGTGGTCACCGTTGACCTGACGGCGACGCCGCCGTCCATGACCAAGTACATCAACGGCGCGTGGGTCGGGCGGCAATCGCTGAGCCAGGGTGTGGATGGTCGCTGGGCGATGAACGATCGCGCATCGGGCCTGGGCTCGGATGCCGCGCTCCTGTTCACCGATCGCGCCGGCGCGTCGGAAGTCCTCTACCTGAGCAGCCTTCAGGTCCACAACGAGGTGCTCGCACCCACCTACGTCGCCGCCCTCGGTGGACCAACGTCCGACAAGATTCCCGCGACCGTCATCCCGAAGGCCTTGGTTGGCCCGTTGCAACCCGCGCCCGGTGACCTGCTCGCTGCGCCCGGAACGCCGATCGAAGCGCAGATCTTCGAAGGCGCGCAGCCCATCCCCGAGGCTGGGATTGATTGGAAGCTCGACGGCGTCGCGATCACGCCGCAGATCACCCGGCCGAGTCCGGGGCTGCTGGTGCTCCGTTACGATCCTGGTCTGCTGGCACCGTCGAGTGCCCACGTCGTCTCCCTCCGGTTCAACGATCCCAGCTCGGGCGAGACCGTGGACGCGGGTGCGTGGGCCTTCACCATGGCACCCTACAACCTGCCGCCACTGAACCCCGCTGTCGGCTCGATGCTGTACCTGCCCTTCGATGAGGCGTCGGCGCCCCAGGGTGGA
>JBIKWS010000015.1:0-15639 GCA_044356195.1 Cyanophyceae cyanobacterium | reverse complement strand
GCAACGTGTGTGTCATCGGCACAGGAATCCGGGATGAGCTTTTTGGGCGGCCCGAGGAGACAGGGGAGCCCGTAATCCCGGTGGGGCGAACGATGAACATCAACGGAATGCCGTTCACGATTGTAGGCATGTTCGAGCATTACGAGAGCGAGACGGATCGGAAGGTTCGCATGGAGCGTGCGGCGCTGGCGGCGCAAGCGCGCGCGGATGGCAAAGGGAGGGCGGGAAGTCGTGATCGGGGCGGGCGTGGAGGCCGACAAGGGAACTACGCCTTCTGGATCAAGAACAACACGGTCTACCTCCCACTGAACACGATGTGGATGAAGATGAAGGCGGGGCAGACCAACGCTCCCGCCGAGCCCCGGTTGTCCAATCTCGAAGTGCGCATCCGGGACGTCGCCAGGATGGATCGAGCCCTGACGCAGGTTCGAAACGTCCTGATGGTGAATCATCGAGGTATTGAGGATTTCAGTTTTCGGACGCAGGAGGACTGGGCCGACCAGATCCAGTCGTCCGTCAAGAATGCGCGATTGAGCGGGGGCTTGATCGCGGGGATCTCATTGTTCGTCGGTGGGATCGGCATCATGAACATCATGCTGGCATCGATCAGCGAGCGGATCCGTGAGATCGGGATCCGCAAGGCAGTCGGTGCCGCGGGCGTGGATGTCTTCATCCAGATCGTGGTCGAGTCGGTGACGGTGGCCGTCGTGGGTGGCCTGCTCGGTCTGGCCTGCTCGAAGTTGGTGGTCTGGATCATTTCACAGGCGACGCCGACGGACAACCAGCCTGTGATCACGTTGGGGGCGATGGCGTTTGCGTTCGGTTTCAGCGTGCTGGTCGGGGTTCTTGCGGGGTTGTTCCCGGCATTCAAGGCGGCCCGATTGAGTGTCATCCAGGCCTTGCGCTACGACTAACCCGCGGACCCATGCATCTTTTCAACACCATCGTCATCGGTCTGAAGGAGATCTGGGCGCACAAGTTCAGGTCCGTCCTGACCATGTTCGGCATCGTCCTTGGGGTGGCATCGTTGGTCGGGATGTCCGCCCTCATCAAGGGCATGGAGAATGGAATGCGGGAATCGATGGTGGCGATGGGTGGTGCGGACAAGGTGCTGCTGGAGATGCAACCCGTGCCGGCCTATCAGGATCACCTGGCGGATCAGGCCCCGGGGCGATTGATCCGGGATGTCTACGCGTTGGCCAACGCAGCCCCCCTGATGCGGGTGATTTCTCCGGAGATGGGCGTTCCAGACGCGGTGCTGACGCGTGGCGACAGATCGTGTGATCCTTCGGAGTGCGTGGGCGTGTGGCCCGCGGTATTGGACATGAACCTCCACACAGTGGCGCATGGACGGTTCTTCAACGCGATTGATGAAGAGCGCGCCCACGCTGTTTGCGTGATAGGCACGGGAATCCGGGACGAGTTGTTTG
The DNA here is from genome assembly GCA_044356195.1 of Cyanophyceae cyanobacterium. Taxonomy (GTDB): domain Bacteria; phylum Verrucomicrobiota; class Verrucomicrobiia; order Limisphaerales; family UBA9464; genus UBA6176. Next base: position 14,209 of record JBIKWS010000015.1, on the reverse strand, counting down.
GAACTCCGGAGGAAGCGGGCCGCGAAATCATCCCGCTGGGAGAACGAATCCACATCAATGGACAGCCGTTCACGATCGTGGGGATGTTCGAGCAGTACATGAGCGAACGGGAAGCGAAGGAGCGTGCGTTGGCCTCGAAGGCTCCCAAGGTCCCGGACGCTCAAGGACCCAAGCGGCAGAAGGGGTGGGGAGGGCGAGGTGGCTGGGCCTTTTCGCGGAAGAACATGACGGTGTACATGCCGCTGAACACGGCATGGGTCCGCTTCCGGATCGCCGGGGATCTCGACGGCATCCCGGATCCGCGACTCTCCGACATTGATCTCAAGGTGGCGGACATGTCGAAAATGGAAGCCGCCCTCCAGCAGGCCCGGAACGTTCTCCTGATCACCCACAACGGGATCGAGGACTTCAACTTCCGGACGCAGGAGAATCAGATCGAAAGCATCAACAAGCAGATCCAGAACGCTCGGATGAGTGGCGGGATCATTGCGGGAATCAGCCTGCTCGTGGGCGGGATCGGGATCATGAACATCATGCTCGCATCCATCAACGAGCGCATCCGGGAGATCGGTACCTGCAAGGCCATCGGAGCGACCGGGCTTGAGATCTTTGTCCAGATCATCGTGGAGAGCGTGGTGCTTTCGATCCTGGGAGCCTTGTTCGGTTTGGTGGCTTCGACCGGACTGGTGAATGTGCTTGGGCTGATTTCGCCGACAGGGAACACCCCGGTGGTGACATGGCAGGCTCAGGCCATTGCGGTCGCGTTCTCGGCAGGGGTGGGCATCCTCGCGGGACTGTTCCCGGCGTTCAAGGCGGCCCGACTGAGCCCGATGCAGGCGCTCCGCTACGAGTGATCCGGTCGTGGAAATCGTGGAAACGCGAATTCCGCTTTGCGCCGGCTTGGGATCCTCTGGAAGAGTGTGGGACATGAAGCTCCTCTCCTCTGCCGCCCGGGGTTGGACCCTGGGCACAATCCTGGCTCTGGCTCCATTGAGCGGTCAGGCCCACGAATCATCCCATCACCACGATCACCCACCCACGGCGAAGCCGCTTCCGTTCGTTGTGGATTCGACGGGGCCGGTCAAGCAGACCGGGAAGAAGGTGAAGCGGTCTGATGTCCCGGTCAGCGGCCAGGGGTACTGGGCGTTCACTCCGGTCGTCGGTGCGATGCCCGTGCCAGTCCAAGCCCTGCCGGTACTGAAGGGCGCTCATGGGACCTTGATCGTCGACACGTCCAAGGACGTTGTTTACTGGGGATTGGAGAATGTCGGGTTCGTCGGGTTCAGCAATCGCCTGATGTCCTCGTGGGTGGTGGAGGGCGACCCGGCCTTCAAGAAGGGAAACCTGCATGGCGCTGACATCCTGATGCGCCCGGGTAAGTCGCCGTTGGTGGCGGCGGCCGACAATGCGGAGGGCGAGGTGTACGTCTCCGACACGACGTTTGCGAAGGCGGACAAGGTCAAGCTTCCGCCCGGTGGGCCTTACGCCGACGGCAAGGGCTATGCGCCGACGGATGTGGCGTTTGGTGAATCAGGCACGCTTTGGGTGACGGATGGTTACGGCAAGGCGTACTTCATGGATGCCGACGTGGAGCCATTGAAGTTCCGGGGCAAGTACCATGGCGGCAAGTCCATGTCCCAGACCCCGCATGGAATCACCTTTGATCCCGCAACCCGGAACCTCCTGGTTTCGGCGCGGCCTGAAGCGCAGGTTCACCACTTCTCGGTCAAGGAGGGAAAGATCCTCGAGGTTCAGGGCTTGCCTGCGGGCAGCACGGTGTGTGACGTGGATATCTGGGGCAACTACGTCCTCGCGGCCTGTCTGGATGGTCCCAAGGGAACCCCGGGCCCGCTCTACGTGATCGACTCCAAGCGCAAGGTCGTGGTCAGCACGATCAAGCCGAAGGAGGAACTGGGCTATGCCTTTGCGCAGCACATGCACGATGCCTGCTGGTACGTCACCGGGAAGGGTGACAAGCGCGAGGTCTACATTCTGTTTACGAGCTGGAATCCCGGCGGTGTGGGTGCCTTGAAACTGGTGAACGCGGAGTAAGTCGCGATCCCAACGTGGATGACGATCGGTACTGCCCGGTGCGGCGAAGGCTGCACCGGGCAGTCCTGTTTCTGTCAGGGCAAAATTTCCGCGAACCTTTTTCCCGCCCGCACGTATCACTGGTGGGATCGAATGAAGTTGCCCTTCCAGGCGAGTGACGAACAGGTGATGTGGCGAGTGCAGACCGAGTCGGACTCGGGAGCATTCGCCGAGTTGGTTCGTCGATGGCAGTTGCCGGTGCAACGGCTCTGCGCGCGGATGACCGGGGACGTGCACCGGGCTGAGGATCTGTCGCAGGAAACCTTTTCGCGGGTGTTTTCACACCGGCACGACTTTGCCTCGACCGGCCGGTTCTCGACGTGGCTTTGGCGGATTGCCCTCAACCTGTGCCATGACGAATTGCGGAAGAGGCAGCGACGGGGGGAAGTCGCCCTGACATCGGACGACGCGGATCCAGTCACTGCGTCCGACGGCGGATTGCCCGAAGCGAGGTCTGCGGCCAAGGGACCGGACGAGGTGATGGAATCCATGGAGCGCGCCGAGGTGGTTCGGTCGGCAGTCGTCAGCCTTCCGGAGCATTACCGCACGGTCGTGATCCTGCGGCACTACGAGGGGTTGCGATTTGCCGAGATCGCCGAGGTCCTGGGAATCCCTGAAGGGACGGCGAAGTCGCGGATGGCAGAGGGATTGACGTTGCTGGCGGGGCGGATCCGGCGGGGCAGTCTTTGATGATTTGCGAGGAATTGTATGAATCACCCAACACCTGAGGAATGGATGGAATGCCTGTACGGCGAGGGCGACCCCCGTGCCCGAGCCTCGGCCGAGGCGCATCTGGAGGTCTGTTCGCAGTGTCGGGAACGTGTGGCCGAATGGCGGGCCGCGATGGGACTGCTGGATGAGGATCGTGGAACCTTGGCCGTCCGTCGGCCGCGTGGGACTTCGTGGAGCTCGTGGGCACGTCCGGCCATCGCCGCTGCGGTCATCCTTTCAATGGGTTTCATCGCAGGGCGCATGGTCGGCCCATCACGTGCGGAAATGCGTGAGGAACTCGCCAAGGCCCGCACGGCCCTGGAGGCGGATATCCGTGCGCGCTACGAGGCGGACTTGCGCCAGGTGGCCGTGGCCACGGTGACGGCCACCGCCGCCGAAAACCGTCTGTGGCTCGATCAGGTGTCGGCCCAGTGGGCCGCGGCTCGCCTTGAGGACCGTCGCGTGGTCGAAGCTGCGATCCAGCGGCTCGATCAACTCCGTGTGGCGGACAGCGCGGCGGTGCGCGCCGGATTGTTCGACCTCGTGCGCTACACGGGGACCGGGTTTGAGCAGGCGCAGTCGCAGTTGAACCAGATTTCGCAAGCCAAGTGGAGCCAACCGAATTCCCAGAACACACCCACCCAATGAAGAACCATGCCTATCTTGCGCTGTGGACCAGCGCCCTGTTGACCGCAGCCACGGTTGTGGCCGCCGAGGAGAGGAATCCCTCCGCAGCCAAGCTCCGGAAAAGCCAAACACCACCCGCCGCCGCATCGCCTGCCGAGGTGGGAGTGCTACCTCCGGAACCGCCCGAACCGCCGGAAGCGCCAGCGGAGCCATCCACGCCTGCCGTGGACACGATTGTCGAAGGGGTGAACGCTCAGCTCGACATGGCACGCGAATTGGAGGCTCGGGTTCGGGAGCAGGTGGATCGTGCGAGCGCTGAATTCGAGCGTCAGTTGCCGGCTCTGAATTCGGGGCTTGCCCGGGTCCAGCGCAACCTGAGCACCGCCTTTGTGAGGGCTGGCGGGCCGTCGGCATTCCGCGCCTTGGTGCTGCCGTCCGGCGACGCCACCCAATCGGTGTCGGCGACCAAAGAGGAGTTGGCCATCATGGGACGATTGATCGAGAAGTCGCTGCAGCCGGAATCGGAGCGGACGTCCAATCCGTTCCGTTTTGAGTTTGGCTCGGTGAATCTGGGAGGACGCAACGACCTCGATGCCCTCTACATCGAGGGCCATGGGGCGATCTTCTTCATCGAGGTTGACTATCCGCTGGTGAAGGCTCCGGTGGCTGTCGAGAAGGCGGTTGAATCCAGCGGTGCCAAGGAGGACGCCTGGGAGCAGGCCCGCCGCGAGGTGCGTGGCGAGCCGGAGCCAGAACGCGACGACATGGACATCGCAATGGCACGTGTTTTCAACACCGAGGCGAAGGCCTTCGATGGTGAACGCGTTGATGCCTTGCGGGAGCGGTTGGTGACTGTGCTGGCCCAGGCACGGAACCTGAAGTGCCTCCGTGCGGGAGAGTCGGTCACGGTCGTGGTTTCGGGCCCGAGTCCCAAAGTGAAGAAGTCGAAGCGAGCCCGGAACTCGTCTGTGGCGGTTGCAGGTGCTGACGTGGGCGGCCGCGGAGAGGTCTGGATGCATGATGCCCGACCGGATTCCAACAGCAGTGGATCCGCCTCGGTCATGATCCTGAAAGCCGCGAAGTCGGATCTCGACGCTGTGGGTGCCAAGACCCTGACCGACGAGGATTTCGCGAGGAAGGTCTCGGTCAACGCGCGGTTGGAGGATCCGGTGGCCGCCGAGCGCCCTCGCGAGGCTGGCGGCCGCGTCCGGACGACATCGCCGTAAGGTGTGCGGCACCGCCGCTCACACCAAGTCAGCGGCGCGACTCGTTGAAGTAAATCTTGAGGTTCCGTGTGGCACGGCCGGCTGCGACGATGTCGGGCCGGCCGTCGCCATTGAGGTCGGCCACCTGAAGGTCCTCGCAGGCCATTCCGTTGTCGTCGATGAGGGTTTGCCGCCACTGCGAACCCTCTGGGTCCAACGGGGTGAAAATCTTCACGCCCACCTTGGCGCCCGGTCGATTCATCGCCCGCCAGCCAACGACGACCTGATCACTGCCCAGACCGAGGAAGTCGGCGCAGGCCAATGCGTGCCCATCGATGAGTCCATCGTCCAGGACGTGTCGGTTCCAAAGTTCGCCCGAGCTGTGGGGCGGCGTCAGGACGACGAGTTGGTTTCCGTGCATGGGCGAGATTCCGGCGACGAACCGTGATTTTGCCAGACGGCCCGCGCGGATTTCGCCGAAGCCGCCATTTTCTGCGGAACCCAGCTGCCGTGTGGTGGACGAGCCGTCGGTACCCGGATCGATCAGGAAGGCTCCCTCCTTGGATCCCAGCAGCAGTTCATCCGCAGGATCCTCATCCCACTGGATCGGGTCCAGGTTATGGGTCTTGTGGTGGCTGGCATCGAGCACTTCGATGGACCAGGGAACCTTCATCGCGGTCGCCGGTGAGTAGCGTTGGATGCGGACGCCGTCACCTTCCCCGGTGCCGGGATTGTTCCCGCGTCCGTGGAGCGGAGCAGACACCAGGGTGAGCCGCCCCTGATGATTTCGGACCCAGCGGATGCGATGGATGGTTGGATCGTGGGGCAGGGTAACGGGTGTCCACGCGGTCCTTCGGTCGACGGGTGGTTGCAGGAAGAAGAGGGCTCCGGAATTACGGGTGTCACCCGGATTCCAGCCGGCACCCACGGCAATCTCTGCCTTCCCATCCCCGTCGACGTCCGCGGCGGCGATGCAGACGTGATCCAGGGAAGTCAGCTTCTCGGCGATGACGTGCTTCTCCCAGGAAGGGTTCTGGTACCACGCGATCTGGGATTTGTCGCACAGGAGGATGTCGGTACGGCGATCGCCGTCCACGTCAGCCAAGGCGAGGCCGTATCCGATGGTGATGTTCGTATCGACGTTGACGGCGCGGAAGGAGGGTTCGGGAGGCGCAGCGACCGCTGACAGGCTGAGCATGGCTGCGGCGAGCGACACGTATCCAGTCGGAGAAGGACAGGGCATGGCCAAAGGTTAATGGGTGGCACCGATCGAGGCCAGTGCACGCTCTGTCTCAGGTTCAGAGCCGGAGGCGAATCGAGGTCCGGGCCCACCATTCATCGGCGCGCACCAAGCCCGCTCCAAGCAAGCTCACGAGGAGGCAGAGTGCGATCCGATGGCGGAAACCGGTCACTGATGTGTCCCAGGTTACCTTCAAACCAGCCCCTGCAGCGCGAGCCACAGGCCGCGGAAGTAGTGCATGACGCGGATGGGGTCGGTGGTTTCGGGGATCTCCGCCGTATCAGATCAGGCTGTAGGCAATCAGCGAAAAGAGCATGCCCGCGACACCGACGATGGTCTCGCAGACCGTCCAGGTGCGGAGGGTCTGCGGGACGGAGAGACCGAGGCAGTCCTTCACGATCCAGAAGCCCGCGTCGTTGAGGTGCGACAGGAAGAGCGAGCCGCAGCCGATGGCCACCACGACGAGACAGCGATGGTCGGCGTCGAGGGTGATGCCCTGGGACTTGAGGTAGTCGGGGAGCAGGAGGCTGGCGGTGGTGATGGCGACGGTGGCGGAGCCGGTGGCCACGCGGATGAAGGCCGAGATCACCCAGCCGAAGAGCAGGGGGGACAGCTTGGCGGAGGCCCCGAAATGTCCGATCGATTCGGCGACACCGCTGTCGCGCAGGACGCGGGCGAATCCGCCGCCGGCGCCTATGACAACGAGAGTCATGCCGATGGAGGCGACGGCGACCTCGGTGAACTTGAGGACCTGCGCGCCGGTGTAACCGCAGCGGAGACCGAGGGACCAGCTGGCGAAGAGGACGGCGATGAGGAGAGCCATGAACGGACCGCCGATGAAGGAGAGGCTCTCACGGAGATGATCGCCCTTGGGAAGGATGAGTTCGGCGGCGGTGGAGATGAGCATCAGGCCGACCGGCAGGATGATGGTAAACATCGTCATGCCGAATCCGGGCAGGGATCGGCCGGGTTCGAGCGACCGGGACTTGTCCGGTACGGCGGGGGCTTCGGTATGGACACGCTTCACGATGAAGCGGGCGTAGATGGGGCCGGCGACGGCGGCGGTTGGGATGCCGATGATGAAACCCCAGAAGAGGACGCGGCCCATGTCGACGGCGAGTTCCTTGGCGGCGATGACGGGGCCGGGGTGCGGTGGCATGACGCCGTGCATCACCGAAAGGCAGGAAAGCAGCGGCAGGAAGAGCAGGAGGAACGGTTGCTTGGTGCGATGGGTCAGCGTCAGGACGATGGGGGCGAGCAACACGAGGCCGACGGCGAACCAGGTCGTGAGGCCGATCGTCAGCGCGAGTGCCATGATGCAAAGCTGGATGCGCTTGGGCCCGAAGAAGTCGATGAACCGCTGGGCGAGGACCTCGGCACCGCCGGATTCAGCGAGGAGTTTTCCGAGCATCGTGCCGAGCACGACCATGGCGGTGACGCCTCCCAGCGCGCCGCCGAGCCCGGCGCTGAACGACTCCACCACGTTCAGCATGGTATAGGAACTCGTGGAGCCATCGGCCGCCTTGAGGATGGCGCCGGTCGCGGTGCGGGCGGGAACCCGGAGCCAGAAGACGGAGCCGGTGCCCACGACGAGGGCGGCCGCCGCCAGGGCGATGAAGGCGTTGATCTTGATGCGGGTGACCAGCAGGACGAGGACGCCAATCGAGACCAGCGCCAAGGCAACGAGCTTCCAATCTGCGGGTGTCATGGTGATGGGTGTCACCCTGCCACGGCAGAGTTGGGGAGTGGAATGATGAATGTCTGATGGGGCGCTCCCGGTGGGGACACCCGGTCCCGGCGACGGTTTCGGGAGTTCGCCCCAAGATTGTGAACCATCGCTTGGAATTTCGGCCCGGGTTGTGCTCCTTTACGAGCATGCGGCTTTCGAAACCCTTTCACCGCTGCCGAGGATACACCCTGACCGAGGTGCTGGTCGTGTGCGCGATCATCGGGATCCTCGCATCCATGATGGTTCCATCGGTCACCAAGGTGATCCAGAACGGCCGACGGACGCGGTGCACGGGCAACCTCCGTCAGGTTTCCATCATCCTGCATTCCTACGCGAACGAGCATTTCGACCGTTACCCGCAGCAGGTGTCGCGGGCGCAGGGGGGAGTCCAGGAGGAGAACGAGGAGGTCCCGGTGGTGGAAGGGGTGCTCGCCCTCCATCCAGGGGTGTTCAAGGTCATGGCCGGCGATTTCCGCACACCGCAGGTGCTCGTTTGTCCTGTCACGAAGTTCTGGATTCCCCGGGTTCAGGACGCTGCGGTGACGAACACCAGTTACGCCGTCAACCTGCATGCGAAGCATGGTGAGGCGACGGTGCCGCTGCTTGCGGACGCCAACCTCCCACGGCAATGGCAGGAATTGAGGAGCTTCCCAAAGACTGCTGCCACCATCGACCTTGGGTTCACGTTCGAGCGCCACCAGGGCCTCTGCAACATTAGCTTCGGCGACAGTCACGTGGAATCCCGGAAGCGCATCCGGATCGAGCGTCCTGCCGAGGGACCGGTGCGGCGGGTGCCCCCGCGGGTCTTCTGACACTGCCCCCAGCTCAAACGGGGCGGCAACGTCCTCGTTGCCATGAGAACGGCTCTGGAACGGCGACGAGGACGTCGCCTCCCCGTTCCGGACCCGCACCGGCGCTGAATCTTCCCTTTGCCAAAAGCGGTCTTCCGCCCAATATCCGCCCTCCTTTGGGCGGAAACTGAATCCACCGGGCGCGATGGGCGTTCCGGGGTTGGCCCGCCGTGAGTCTGAAATGAAGCGCACGCACCATTGCAACGAACTACGTCCCGCCCACGCGGGACAGACCGTGATCCTCGACGGCTGGGTCCATTCCCGGCGCGACCTCGGCGGTCTCCTCTTCATCGATCTCCGCGACCGGGAGGGTCGCACGCAGACGATGTGCGATCCCACGGTGCTGCCGGCGGAGATGTTTGACCGGGCCAGCCGGTTGCACAGCGAGTCGGTGGTCCGGATCACCGGCCGCGTCCGCGTGCGCCCGGAGGGCACCACGAATACGCGTATCGCGACCGGCGAGATCGAGGTGATCGTCGATCACCTGGAAGTTCTCAACGACGCGGCCGTGCTGCCCTTCTCGATCGATGATCCGGAGATCGCCAACAAGGTGAACGAGGAACTGCGGTTGCAATACCGGTACCTCGACCTCCGTCGTCCGGAGATGGCGAAGAACCTGCGCACCCGTTCCAAGGTGGCGATCGCCATCCGGAGCTTCATGGACGGCGAAGGCTTCCTGGAAGTGGAGACGCCGACGCTGTTCAAGTCCACGCCGGAAGGCGCCCGCGAATTCCTGGTCCCGAACCGTCGTGAGCCCGGTACTTTCTACGCGCTTCCCCAGTCGCCGCAGCAGTTCAAGCAGATCCTGATGGTGTCGGGTGTGGAACGGTACTTCCAGTTGGCCCGTTGCTACCGCGACGAGGATTTGCGCGCTGACCGCCAGCCGGAGTTCACCCAGGTCGACATCGAAATGTCGTTCATCGATCGCGAGGACATCTACGCGCTGATCGAGGGATTGCTGAAGACGGTGTGGAAGACCGCGCTGGGCATGGACATTCCCGCGCCGTTCAAACGCATCAGCTTCTACGAGGCGCTGAACCGGTGGGGCATCGACAAGCCGGACACCCGTTTCGGGATGGAGTTGGTGGATTTCACCGAGGAGTTCCGCACGTCCTCCTTCAAGGTGTTCAGTGGCGCGGTGGGTGCCGGTGGCGTGGTCAAGGCGATCAACGCCAAGGGACTGGCTGGGGCGACCCAGGGCCAGATCGAGACCATGACCGAGTACGCGAAGAGCTTCGGGGCGAAGGGGCTCGCCTTCATCAAGGTCGAGAATGGCGAGTGGAAGTCGCCGATCGTGAAATTCTTCACGCCCGCCGAGAAGGAGGCTTTGACCGCCAAGCTCGCGATTCAGGAAGGCGACCTGATCCTGTTCGCCGCCGACCAGTGGCTGACCGCGTGCGAGATCCTCGGCAAGATCCGGCTCTACTGCGCCGAGGTCCTCAAGGGACAGGGTAAGCTGACGATCGATCCGATGCGCTTCGACTTCCTGTGGGTCGTCGACTTCCCGCTGCTGAGCTACGACAAGGAGATGAACCGCTGGTACTCCAGCCATCACCCCTTCACCGCTCCGGTCGCCGAGGACATCCCGCTGCTGAAGGAGGATCCCAAGCGCGTGCGCGGGCAGCACTACGACATCGTGGTCAACGGCGTTGAGTTGGGTGGCGGATCCATCCGGATCCATCAACCGGACGTCCAGAAGACGATCTTCGAAGAAATCCTGGCGATTTCTCCCGAGGAGACCCGGTTGCGCTTCGGCTACATGCTCGAGGCCTTCCGTTTTGGCGCGCCTCCCCATGGCGGCATTGCGCTCGGGTTTGATCGGTTGATCGCGATCCTTTGCGGCACGACCAGCATCCGTGACGTCATCGCGTTCCCGAAGACGGCGAAGGGCACCTGCCTGATGACGGATTCCCCGGGACCTGCCGCACCGCGTCAGTTGCGCGACCTTCACATCGAGGTGAAGGCGGCTCCGGCGAAGGCCTGAGGTTGGCGGATCCGAAGGATCCAACGCGAAGCAGGGCGGGCCAAATCGGCCCGCCCTTTTTGCTGCCTGGATGCTAGCTCAAGGCGTAGGGGCAGGACTCTTGGCGGGGATGAGACCGGCGAATTCCTTGCGGCCCGCCCACAGGAGATAGAGCGCCAGCGCTGCGATCACGCCCATGACCGGGGAGAACAGGCCCTCGCCCTTCATCACGAAGGTGAGGTAGGCGAAGATGTTGACGAGGATCGGACCGAGGATCAGGAGGCCCAGGTTCCGCGTCTTCGGGATCACCACGAGCAATCCTCCCAGCGCCTCCATGACCTTGACAAAGGTCATGTACCCCGTGGGCATGAAGGCCGCCATGAACGCCGCCGCCGGGGTTCCCTCCAGTGGCGCGGGTGGCGTGGGGCCGATCTTCAGCAGCATCGGAACGCTGGAAGCCAGGAACACGAGACCCAGGAGGATCCCGGCGATGTTGGGGAGGTATTTCATCCGGCGGGCAGCATGGCGCGCCCAAAGGCGTTCGTCATGCGGTTCGTGAAGGAGGTGGGGCTGTAGGCCGCATTTTGACACAGCCCCCGCATGCAACGGGGTGGCGACGTCCTCGTCGCCGTTCCAAAGCCGTTCCCAAGGCGATGAGGACATCGCCACCCCGAATCCTTCGCAATAGGGGGCAGTGTCAAGATGCACCCCAGGCTGTAGGCCGCGTGCCCTCACGCGGCGGGGCTTGCCTCACGCCGGGTGTGGGCACCCGGCCTTCAAATCGGGATGCCTTTCTTGCCGGCTTGAACGTCCTGGGTGCACGCTTCGGAATGCTCCGTAGAATCCTGCATCGATGCGTCCGTTTGGCGTTGATGGGTTGCTGGTTTGTCTCGGCTTCATCGTTCGCCCAGGCACCTGCAGAAGCCCCGGCCGTTGACGTGTTCACGGCCGGGCAGGATGGGTATCACACCCACCGGATTCCCTCGTTGCTGGTCACCAGCAAGGGGACCGTGCTGGCCTTCGCGGAGGGGCGAAAGGGCGGAGCTTCGGATACAGGAAACATCGACCTGCGCATGCGGCGCAGCACGGATGGTGGTCGGACCTGGGATCCGGCGGCGACGGTCTGGGACGATGGTCCGAATACGTGCGGGAATCCCTGTCCGGTTGTGGATCGCGAGACCGGAACGATCTGGATGCTGATGACGTGGAACCGGGGCGATGACCATGAACCGCACATCATCGCGCAGACCAGTCACGATACGCGTCGGGTGTTCGTCTCACGTTCCACGGATGACGGGCTGACCTGGGCAGCGCCCCGGGAAATCACAACCGACGTCAAGCTGGCGGGTTGGACATGGTATGCCACGGGGCCCGGTGCCGGCATCCAGTTGGAGCATGGTCCCAAGCGCGGTCGGATGGTGATCGCCTGCGATCACATCGAGGCAGGCACAGGGCACTACCGCTCGCATGTGGTGTATTCGGACGACCACGGGGCCACGTGGAAGATTGGCGGATCGACGCCCGGGCATCAGGTCAACGAATGCGAGGTGGCCGAACTCAGCGACGGGCGGTTGCTGTTGAACATGCGCAACTACGACCGGAGCCAGCGCACCCGCCAACAGGCCGTGAGCGTCGATGGCGGGATGACGTGGACCGGCCAAAGCCACGTGGCCGAACTCGCGGATCCCATCTGCCAGGCCAGTCTGCGCCGGTTGTCGTGGGCCGGTGAGGGTCGCCAAAGCGTGCTGCTCTTTGCCAATCCGGCCAGCACCCGGCGCGAGCGCATGACGCTGAGGGCCAGTCTCGATGAAGGCGGGACGTGGCCGCTGTCGCGACTGGTGGATGCGCGGCCTTCGGCCTATTCCAGTCTCGGGGTCTTGAAGGACGGTCGCATCGGGTTGTTGTACGAGGTCGGAGAAAAGGGACCGTACGAAAGGATCGTGTTCCGCGGCCTGCCTGCAGCGTGGATCCTCCAATCGGGCGTTCCGGTGGGTGGATCGAAATAAGCGGCCGGCTAGTGGTGCCGGTCCGGAGCCCGCTTGCGCGAAAGCCTACCGGGGAAGCGGTTCGCCGAGGTGGCGGCGGAAGTACTCGGCGGTGCGTTGCCAGCGTTGCTCGGCAACAACCGGATCCGGAACCATGTGCGTGAAGCCGGGAAGGGGCAGGACATCGAAGCGGCGTCCGGCACGGAGCAGGGCGTCCGTGAGGCGCAGCGTGTGACGGAAGAAGACGTTGTCGTCGCGGGTTCCGTGGATGAGGAGCAGGGGGCGCTGAAGGTCGGAGGCCCAGGGCAGGCAGGAACTTTCCCGGTAGGCAGCGTCGGCTTCCGGCCCTGGGGGCACGCCCATGTAACGTTCGGTGTAGTGGGTGTCGTAATCCTCCCAGTCGGTCACCGGCGCCCCCGCCACCGCGGCCTTGAAGAGGTCCGGACGCCGCAAGACGGCATACGCACTGAGGTATCCGCCGAAGCTCCAGCCGGTGATGCCCACACGGTTGGTGTCCATCTCGGGAACCGTTGCGGCGAGTGCGAGGAGCGCGGCGGATTGCTCGGCCAGCGGGACGGGTCCCAGCTTTCCAAAGATGGCCCGTTCCCAATCGCGGCCACGTCCGGGCGTCCCGCGACCGTCCATGGCGACGACGATGAACCCCTGGTCCGCGAGCCATTGATCGGTGAGGGACGTGGCCAGGTTTTGGCGGACAACCTGCGAATGCGGCCCACCGTAGACGCTGGCGATGACCGGGTACTTGCGGCCCGGAACGAAAGCGGTGGGACGGACGATCTTCGCGTTCCAGCCGTCGCCATCGCCGACATGCACGTACGTGGCGTTGACAGGGCGGGAGGGTTCCTCGGCGATGGACGGGAGTTCGGCGGGATTGCCGCCCGCGGCCTGATGGACGGTGGTGCGCGCCAGTTGTGTCGGAGTGGCGGTGGTGATCGTCCAGGCGGCACCATTGCGTGCAACCGTCGCCGTGTGCAGACCCTTCGTCTGGGTGTGTCGGGTGGGGGTACCCCCCTGGATGGGAGCGCTCCAGACGTGTTGCTGGGTGGGGTCGTCCGTGGCGTGGAACCACACGGTTCCATGGCTTTCGTCCCACTGGATGAAGCTCTGCCATCCGAGGTGTCCCGGGACCAGGACCCGGTCCGGGGATCCGTCGGCGAGGCGGACCTCCAACTCCCAGCGACCCGAACGTTCGGTGGTCCAGAGGAACCGGCGGCCGTTCTCGATCCAACGCGGCGAGGAATGATCCAGGTTGACCCACGCAGCGTCCGACTCGGTGAGCAGCGGTGACGTGCGGCCGGATTTCGGGTCGACGCGATGGACAACGAGGGAGCGTTGATCGCGCGATTGGACCGAGAGGGTCAGTCCACCGGCCGCGTGCCATTGGACGCGGGCGAGGTACGGGTGGGTCTGGGTGTCCCATTGGATCCAGCGGGTCCGGCCGCCGCGAATCCCTGTGATGCCAAGGCGAACAACGACGTTGGATTTACCGGGGCGCGGGTAGAACTGGGGTGCCGCGGGCCGGCCGGGTTGGTAGGGATCGGTGACGTGCCAGACCTCCACGCCGCGGTGGTCGGCTTCCTCGAAGACGATCTGGCTTCCATCCGGGGACCACCACCATCCGGTCGAACGATCCATTTCCTCCTGGGCCACGAACTCCGCCTCGCCGTGGGTCACTTCGGCGCTGCCTCCGCGGGTGACCCGCGACTCGCGTCCGCCGTCGATGGGAACGGTCCAGACGTCATGGTCGCGGACGTAGGCCACGCGGGATCCGTCGGGGGAGAGCTTGGGA
>JBIKWS010000394.1:0-4586 GCA_044356195.1 Cyanophyceae cyanobacterium | reverse complement strand
TTTTGAAACTTCGATCCACCATTACCCAGAGTTACGCATAAGCCCTAAGTTGCAGTCACCCCTCATGGACGGGACTCCGGGGGGCGCAGTCGGTTCGCTCGCCTCCCCGGAGTCCCGCCCTGTGTGCCTCCTCAGCGGAAGCCTCCTCTGGCTTCCCTGAAGGGCGTTGGGTCCGGTCGGACACCTCTCCCGGCCTCGCTGCGCTCAGTGCCCAACAGAATACCCCTGCGCATGAATCACTCCGTCCGGCCGCAATTTGCGACAATCGGTGCCGCACTCCTCGGCACCCTGGCATCCCTCCACGCCGCCTCCATCCAGTCCCTGGGAGATTTCCCGGACAGTTATTGGAGCCGGGCCACCGCCCTCTCCGCAGACGGCTCGACCGTCGTGGGCGTTTCCTACGGATTTGACGGCTCCCGACGGGCCTTCCGTTGGTCGGCCATCACCGGGCTCACCGACCTCGGCAACCTCAACGGAGCAACGGACAACGCCACGATGGCCGTCTCGGCCAATGGTTCCATGAGCGCGGGATTCTCAGGTTCCGAAGGCTTCCGCGCCACACAGGCCGGACTCCAGAACCTCGGTCACCTGTTCGCTGGCGGCGTCACCACCCCGCTGGGCATGTCCGGTGATGGGACCCTCGTTGTCGGATTCGAGAATTCCTCGCCCTTCCTTTGGCGCGCCACCTCCGGCATCTCCGCGCTTCCAACCCTCGCCGGCGCCACCACCGGACAGGCCGGAGCCATCAGCCCCGATGGTTCCTTCATCGCCGGCAACCTTGGATTGAACCTCGTCCGCTGGATCGGCACCACGCCGTCCGTCCTCGCCACCTTCGGTTCGGACCTCTTCGTGAATGGAGCCTCCATTTCCTCCGAAGGAACCGTCATCGGCGGACGCGTCCTGCGCGTGGGTGCCAATACCACGGACGCCATCGCGTGGGTCGAAGGCGTGGGTGTGCGGATCCTGCCTGATCTCCCGGGCGGCGACCCCAACGCCGCCCTGCTCGGGGTGACGGCTGATGGCCTCACCGGCGTTGGCTTCGGCTCGGACATCCCGTTCTGGACCACGGCCACGGTCTGGGCCGCGAACGGTCCCGCCCAGCGCCTCCAGGACATCCTCGCGGCCCAGGGCGTGGACCTCTCCTACTGGTACAGCCTCGATGAAGCCTTTGCGATTTCGCCCGACGGCCGCTTCATCGTCGGGTCGGGAACGGTCGACGCCACCTTCCTCCAGGAAGCGTTCATCGCCGAGATCACCCCCCTTCCCGCCCCGTCGCAGACCCCGTTCAACAACGTGACCCGCGCGGTCCCGGGCCGCATCCAGGCCGAGGACTTCGACAAAGGCGGCCCGTTGGTCGCTTACGTCGACACCACCGCCGGGAACCCTGGGAACCTGTATCGCGCCGAAGCCGTCGACCTCGTCTCCAACACGATCACCACCGGTGGCGTCTCCGCCAAGATCTCCGCCCGCGAATGGACCGAGTACACGGTGAACGTGACCTTCAGCGGGCCAGCGGTGATGCGATTCCAGGTCGCCACCCCCTCCACAGGCTCCTCCATCAAGGCACTCCTCGGGGCTCCGTCGGGTCCTATGGCTCCCTTGCTGTCAACCCTGTCCCTGCCCCGCACCGGTTCGGCCAACACGTACACCCTGGTTGAAGCCAACGTCACCCTGACCGCAGGAACCCGCGTACTCCGGATCTGCGGTGCCGGTCCAGACTTCTGCCTCAATGCCGTCGAGATCGTCCCGCGTGGCACCTTCCGCGAGCTCTGGACCGGTGCCACAGGCACGAGGACCTCACAGATCCCGACCACCCGGGCCGCCAACCAGACCAGCTACCTGCCCACCCTCGAGACCCCGACCAACACCGGCGACAACTACGGCATCCGCCTCCGTTCGTACCTCCGGGCTCCGGTCACCGGCACCTACCGGTTCTGGATCGCCAGCGACAATGACTCGGATCTCTTCCTGTCCACCACCTCCAGCCCTGCGAACCGCAAGCGCATCGCCAATGTCAACGGTTCAACCACCCCCCGGCAATGGAACCGTTACAACTCCCAGCGTTCGGCATCCATCTCGCTCGTGGCCGGTCAGCTTTACTACATCGAGGTCCTTCAGAAGGAATCCACCGGAAGCGACCACGTCTCCGTCGGATGGTCCCGTCCGGGCCAATCCACCACCGCCCCCTCCGAAGTCATCCCGAACTCCGTCCTCTCGGCGTTCGTGCCTTGAGGAACAACGCCGGGTGAGGGCACCCGGCCTTCAATCTGAGTTTCCAGTTGCCAGTGACCAGTTCCCAGAACTCCTACTTCAAACTTGAATCTTCAACCTTCAAACTCCCTCCCTCACTGACCATCCATCCGCCGTCGATCGCCACCACCTGTCCCGTCACGAACCGCGAGGCGTCCGACAACAGCCACACCACCGCCCCGTCGAGATCGTCCGGCTTCCCGATCCTGCCCCCATCGAGCGGCTGCTTGGTCCGGATAAACTCAAGAATCTGCTCATCCGATTGCGCGCGCTGGGACATGGGCGTGGCCACCAGTGCCGGAGCCACCACGTTGAACCGGATTCCATGCGCCGCGTACTGGGCCGCTGAGGAACGGGTCAACCCCACGATCGCCGCCTTCGACGCCGCGTAGGCCTGCGTGGCGAAGAACCGCGGCGACGGCGACATTCCCAGCACGGATCCGCAGTTCAGGATGGATCCCGAAGTTCCATTCTCGAGGAAGTCCCGGACCGCCGCCCGATTGCTCAGGAACACGGAACGGAGGTTGAGATCCATCGTGTAGTCCCATCCCTCCTCCGTCAGGAGATGCAACGGACCATCCCCCCGACGACGCCCGCTTCCGCCCGCCACATGGTAGAGGCCGTCGAACCTTCCCCACCGCGCCTGCCCCAGCGCGATCGCACCCTCGGCCGTCCCCGACTCCGTGGCATCGCCCACGTGCACCACCACGCGATCCCCGAACTCGGCCTGAACGGCTTCCGCCTTCGCCGCATCCCGGCCCACCGCCACCACACCGGCACCGGCGAGCACACAGGCCCTCACCGCCGAGAGGCCCAGACCGCTGGTGCCCCCGATGACAACGACGACGCGACCGTTGAGTTCCGACTGCATGGCCGGACC
The DNA here is from genome assembly GCA_044356195.1 of Cyanophyceae cyanobacterium. GTDB lineage: Bacteria > Verrucomicrobiota > Verrucomicrobiia > Limisphaerales > UBA9464 > UBA6176. The sequence continues at coordinate 1,456 of JBIKWS010000394.1, read as the reverse complement.
GTACCGCCCGCGTGAACGTGACACAATCGCCCCCGCAAGCCCTCCGTCCGCCGATCGGGGCGGGTGCCGGGGATTGTGCTTCGGCACCCTCCTACACCACCGGACGTGCGGATCCCAAATCCGGGTCCCTGATCACCGGAACTCGTACGGATGATTGGTCTTCCCACAGGCGGGACAACGCGACCGTTCCACCTCCGGATCATCCGTGTAGACGAGGCTGCACTGCTGGCATCGGAACACCTGGTCTGGATCCCGCGACGGTTCAAAACTCCGTCGCCGACGCTCCTCGAACAGGGCCAACCCTGCGAAGATCGCCAGCCCCAGCACGACATACAGGAAGATCAGGTGTTCTGCCCTCATGCTCGCCTCATCTCAACGCCGGTTGGGTGCTCCAGTGCACCGTCACGCTTCCCGATTCCAAACGCGCCGCATCAAATTCAGGTCGCTTTGCCGCATCCGGCAGCGGGTTCATCAAGGCAGCGCGGACCGCTTGCCTCGCCAGTTCATCCGCCTCGCGCGATCCGCTGCTTTCCACGATCTGCGCCAACACCACCCACCCCTGCGGATTGACCGCAATGTCGATGCGCGTTGCCCCCAACACTTCCGCCCCCGTCCAGGGCCCGAGCACCGGGGCCTTCTTCCACCCACGCCTCACCGTCGCGCCATGCGATTCCACCAACGTCTCACGGGACACAAGGCTCCGAACCGCAGTCGCCGGCACAGGCGGTCGCGCCGCCGTCAGGTCACGCTCGGATTCCATCACCGCCCGGACCCGCACCGGCACCAATACCGCCGGATTCGTCAGCCACCGGGTCGGTTCCTGCCATTCCTGCAACCGGTACTCCGCCTTAGGCACCGAATGGAGGGCCACCTGCTGGAAGGCATCGCCCGCGTCCTGGCCGAACACGTCCAACCGCGCCCGCGGAAGGCCCGCCACCACGACCGCCGCCTGCTCTTCATCGAGCACCAGCATCGCTTCGCCCTGTTCCGCGCGCAGCGCCCGCGGTGGGTCCGGCACGTGCCCCACGTTCACCACCACCACGAACTGCACCGCCGTCAAAACCGCCGCGGACAGCAGCAACCGCGTCCTCGACCATCCCAGCGTGGGTTCTGACGGGGCACGGATCATCGGGCGGGGCGGGCCATGAAGAAGATCCGGTCGAGGTCCGCCTTGCGCACCAGTTCTCCCAATTGCATCACCTCGCCGTGAGGCACGCCGACGTCGGCGTGCACCAGGACCACGGGTGCCTCCGAGAGACGCGCCTTGCGATCGCGCAATCGGGCGGTCACCTCACCGCGCGGGACATAGAGGTTGTCGAGGTACACCCGTCCGTGCACGTCCAGCGCAAGGACAAGGCGCGGCCGGGAGGCATCCAACCGCACGCCGGTGGCCGACGTCGGCAACTCGACCGCCACCCCGGGTGGCAGCACCAGTTGCGACCCGAAGATCAGGAAG
>JBIKWS010000393.1:0-4588 GCA_044356195.1 Cyanophyceae cyanobacterium | reverse complement strand
CCGACGCTCCAACGGCTCCGGCTCGGCTATTGTGCCCGTCCGGACTGCAACTCCCGGTTTTATCAGGCCTTGGCCACCTCCGGGATGGTCGCCTGGCCGACCGTGTTTGAACGGACCCGGCACTTCATCCAGCACCCGCCTTCCCCCGTCGCGGAACCGCCACCGGCTGCACCAGACGCCAAATCCCAACCGGGTCAGGGACCCGCAGCCGGCGCGGCCAAGCCAACCAACACGGAAGAGCCGGAGCCCCCCAAGGTCCTCCCGTTCCGCGAACGGTGGCGCCGCCTCAAGTTCGCCGCCCTGGGTGTCGCCGCGCTGCTGGGCCTGCTCTTCTGGTGGTTCAACTCGGGAGCCCGCATCCCCGGACTGGGCCCCAAGCCACGCCAGTTCGAGGTCATCGCCGGTCCCGAGGCCGGCGCACCCACGGCCATCGGTACCGGCAAGCCCACGACCAACGCCCCACGCAGCTTCCGCGTGGTCCAGTAACCAACTGACAAGACCACGCCGAGCCCCCATCCTCCGACACATGCTCCGCCGGTTCTCCAGCCTCGTCGCCCTCTGCCTGGGTGCGTACCTCACGTGCGCCCAAGGCGGACCCGACGACCAATTCATCGTCGCCTACAATCTCATCCAGCAGGCCGAGCAAAGCCGCGACGCGCGCGTCGCGTCCCACCTTTTCGAGCAGGCCCATTCGCAACTCCTCAAGATCCAACGCTCCTACCCCAGCTGGAACGAACGCGTGATCAACTACCGCCTCCGATTCTGTTCCGAGAAACTGGCGAACCTTCGCGAAGCCGCCGCCAAGTCTCCGGCGCCGCAGCCCAGCACCAACAATCCGGCCGGAACCGTAGCCCCCGTGATCCCGGCACCCGAAGCGCCCTCGGGTGAAGTGCTGACCCAGTTCAACGAACTCAACGACCGCATCCGTCGCCTCGCCACCGAGAAACAGACGCTGGAAGCCAAGCTCCGCGAAGCCCTCTCGGCCCAACCCGCCCCCATTGATCCGCGCGAACTCCAGGCCGCTGTCGAAAAGATTTCCGCACTCCAATCCACCAACAAGACCCTGCTGACCAAGCTGGAGACGCAGGAGGCCGACCGCCGCAATCTCGTCGACAAGGTCGTCGCCGAGGAAGCCAACCGGGCCCTCGCCGAGACCCGACGCCAGCTCGACGAACAGAAGGCTGCCGCCGCGCGCCTCCAGAAGGAACGCACCGACGTCGAGCTGAAGCTCCAGAACATCCAGGAGGACATCCTCAAGCCCCTGCGCTTTGAAAACCAGACGCTCAAGACCCAGGTCGTCGACCTGAGGTCCGATGTCGACCGGGGCCGTCAGGTCGCCGATCTCTCCGCCCGCCTCACCAAGGTCCAGGTCGACCTCGATGACCTCCGGAAGCGCAACGAATCGCTCGTCACGGAGAAGTCCGCCCTCGAAAAGCAGGTCGAGGATCTCAAGGCCCGCCAGAGCGAGGAAGGCATCGTCCGCATTGCCAAGCTCGAGACCGAACTCGCCGTGGCCCGTGCCGATGCCCAGCGCTCATCGCTCGTCGCTGAGGATCTTGTGTTGGCTTTGTCCAAGGAGAAGGAAGCCCGCACCGAGCTGGAGTCCGAGAACAAGACCCTCGAGCAACGCGTTTCCCAGCTCGCCGCGCGTTCAGCCGCAGATGCCGAGGCCCTCAAGACGTTGCAGACGGCCCTCGCTGCGGAACGCGCCGATCGGACCGAGGCCGAAGCCCAGCTCAAGGCCGCCGAGGTCCGACTGAAGTCGCTGGCCACCCCCACGGATCCGACCGCGCCCGTGCCCGCCGATGCCGAGGCCCTGGTCGCTGCCGCGCGCACCGAGGTGGCGCGCCTTCAGGACTCCCTGCGGCAATCCAGCCAGCGCGAAGCCGAACTCCAGACCGCCCTGTCCCAGGAATCCACGTTCCGCGCCCGTCTCCAGCAGGAGAAGTCCGAGCTCGAACGTCGTCTCGCCGATGCCACCACCGCGCTCAAGAACCGCCCGACGGCCCCTGCCGATCCGACGGCGACACGTGCCCTGGAAAACCGCCTGGTGAAGCTCGAGCGCGAACGCGACGAACTCCAGAAGAAGCTCGCCAAGCTCAGCGATCAGGCCCGAACCCGCCTGGTCTCCACCCGCTCCGGCCCCGCCACCACCCCACGCGATCGCGCCGTCGAGTTCCGCCTGGTGAGGCCGTAGGAATCTCACTCCCCCAGCGCCCCGGTGCAGCTGCTCCCGCCTCCGGCCGTACACGCGAAACAATGGGATCCCGTCGCAATCGACCGCCCCACCAGTTCCTCCGGCGTGATTTCCCACAAATGTCGGGGCTCGCCGCCAGCATCCAGGCCAAGCATCTGGTTGAAGTCGCAGTCGTAGGTCTCACCGCGATAACCCACGCTCAGCGTCGATCGGCACATCAGGCTCCCGAGGGTCGAAGGATTGAACGCCGACACCAGCAACTCCTGATACGCCTCCAACTCCCCGCGGTTCCGCAGGTCCTCGGCAAACCGCGCGATGGGCTGGTTCGTGATCGTGTACAACCCGGTGAACTCGATCCCGAAGTTCGTCCGCAACGCCTCCCGATAATCCGCCTCCAGTTCCGCCTGCGGTCCGGGAAGCGTTGGTCCCACGGGGTTGTACACCAGATGCAGCGGCAGCCGCGTCCCGTACCCGACCGCATTCAACAACCGCAGCCCTTCGATGCTCCGCTCGAAGACACCGTTGCCCCGTTGACGCCGGACATTCTCGACGGAGTAACACGGCAACGACGCAATGACCTCGACCGCGTGTTCCGACAGGAACCCCGGGAGATCCTCGAAACCTGGCTCCGTGAGGATCGTGAGATTGTTGCGATCGATCACCCGGCACCCCGCGCGCCGCGAGACCTCCACCAGCGGTCGGAACCACTCGCTCAATTCGGGCGCGCCGCCGGTGATGTCCACGACCGGTGGCCGATGCCGTTCGATCCATGCGGCGATCAGCGCGTACGTGGCGGCGTCCATCATCTCGGTACGCCACGGAGCCGCTTCCACGTGGCAATGACGGCAGGCCTGATTGCAGCGCCGTCCGACGTTCACTTGCAGGGTCTGGAGCGGCACCCGACGCAGCGAAAATCCGGCACCGGCCAGCGCGTTCTGGAATCCGGGAGCGGAAACTTCGGAATCACTCACAGCTGCCACCCCCGCAACAATCCGACGCCGCGGTGGTCAACCGGAAGCCGGCTCCCTTCGTCTGGCGCGGCGACCGGACCCCCATTTCCTGCCAGATCGAAGGTGCAACCGGGGTCGCGACCGTTGGAGCGGCCGGCGCGGCTTCCGCGACTTCACCCACGCCCGCCCGCGGCGGCACGGGAATGAAGTGGCTCGCGAACGGCTCCCGCTGCAAGGCGCCAAACGTGCGATCCGAAACAGCGATGCGATCCCCGCGACGGAACCGTCGCCCCGCATCATCGATCACCTCGCGGAACGGCCCGCGGTAGATCACCGCCTGCAAGCGATCCGTCTCCGGACCCGGCTCCGCACGGAAGGCCTCCACCGTCACCGAACGGAACTCGATGCCTTCGACCGTCTGCCAGGGATCCGTATCCCGTTCGAGGATCCGAACGCCCACCAGGCCCGCGTCCTCGAAGGCCCGCACGAACTGGTCCTCGCGCAGGGCACCGCTGAGGCAACCGCTCCACAGCGTCGGATCCTGCTGCAACGCGAGGGGGATATCCTCATCGGAGACAATGTCCGAGATCACCGCCCGGCCGCCGGGCTTCAACACCCGCGCGATCTCGCGGAAGAGTCCCTGCTTGTCCCGCGGATCGACCAGATTCAGGACGCAATTGGAGACCACGACGTCCACGGAAGCATCGGGCACCATCGGACGTTCGCGGCGCAACCGATCCGCCAATGCCATGGCCTGAAGGAACGCCCCGCTGCCGGCCAGGGGACGATCCGCCAGCTCCGATTCCAGCAGGTCCAGATCGAGCTGCAGGTCCTGGATGCGGCCCTTGCGGAACTCGACGTTCGCATGACCCACCGCCTGGGCGACGATGGGCGCATTGCGGCGCGCGACCTCGAGCATCGCGTCGGTCATGTCCACCCCGATCACCTTGCCCGACGGCCCCACGACCTGTGAGGCGATAAACGCGATCTTTCCGGTGCCGCTGCCGAGATCCAGCACGGTCTCGCCCGGCTTCAACCATTGCGAAGGATCGCCGCACCCGTAGTCCTTCTCGATCACCTCCGTCGGAATGGCCCGGAGGTACTGCGGGTTGTACTTCACCGGGCAGCACAACGCGGCCTCCGACCGCTCGGCGGCCTTGGAGTAACGCTCTTGGACCGCACTCTCGACAGGGGTGAGGGACATGGGAGCGTGGGGTTACTTGCCAGCCATCAACCGCTCGATGTCGTCCGCCTCGATGGGGATGTCGGCCATGAGATCCACCACGCCGTTCTCGGTGATGAGGACGTCGTTTTCGAGGCGTACCGCCATGTTCTCCGCGGGGATGTAGATCGCGGGTTCAACGGTCATCACCCATCCCGGAGCAAAGGGCTCGTTGAGGAATCCGACGTCGTGGACGTCGAGACCCAGCGGGTGGCCGTT